>CAYNGM010000101.1:0-7509 GCA_964396565.1 uncultured Anaerolineaceae bacterium
CGTCACGGCCGACGCATGCCGCGCTCGACGCCCGCCGAGAACGTCCTGCGCGAGGGCCTGCGGCTGGAGCGCGT
The DNA here is from genome assembly GCA_964396565.1 of uncultured Anaerolineaceae bacterium. Classification (GTDB taxonomy): domain Bacteria; phylum Chloroflexota; class Limnocylindria; order Limnocylindrales; family CSP1-4; genus SPCO01. Next base: position 75 of record CAYNGM010000101.1, read on the forward strand.
ACCGGATCCATCGGTCCTCGTGCTGTTCGGTGCGACCGGCGACCTGGCCCATCGCAAGGTCGTGCCCGCCCTGTACCAGCTGTGGCGGACGAACCTGCTTCCCCACGAGTTCATCCTCCTCGCCATCGGTCGGCGCGAGTACGACGACGACACCTTCCGGACGGAACTGCGTGCATCGCTCGAGCAGCACAGCCGGGTCCTGCCGCTCGACGAAGCGGCCTGGGCCTCGTTCAGCAGCCGGATCCGCTATCACCGGCTCGACTTCGGTGATCCGGCCGGCTTCGACGGTCTTGTCCGACGCCTCGACGTGCTCGACGAGGAGGAGGGCACACGCGGCAACCGCATGTTCTATCTCGCCACCCAGCCATCCCAGTTCGCCGAGATCGTCGCCCAGCTCGGGCGGGTCGGTCTCGACCACGAACGACACGACGGCGGGTGGCGCCGGGTGGTGATCGAGAAGCCGTTCGGCCATGACCTCGACTCCGCCAAGCGGTTGAACCGCGAGGTCGGCAAGGTCTTTCGCGAGTCTCAGGTCTATCGCATCGACCATTACCTGGGCAAGGAGACCGTCCGCAACCTGCTGGTATTCCGGTTCGGCAACGGCATCTTCGAACCACTCTGGAATCGGCGCTACGTCGACCATGTCCAGATCACCGTGGCGGAATCGATCGGGGTCGAGAACCGGGGCTCCTTCTACGAGGAGACGGGGGCATCGCGCGATGTGCTCCAGAACCACCTGCTCCAGCTGGTCTGCCTCGTGGCCATGGAGCCGCCGGCGACGTTCGAGGCCGACGCACTGCGTGACGAGAAGGTCAAGGTCCTGCGGGCGATCGGGTCGAACCCGGCCGATGCCGCGACGGAGGTCGTCCGCGGCCAGTACGGGCCCGGCTGGGTCGCCGCAACCGAAGTCGGCGGCTACCGCGCCGAGGCCGACGTCGATCCGGCATCGGAGACCGAGACCTTCGTCGCCGCCCGGCTCACCATCGACGACTGGCGCTGGTCCGGCGTCCCGTTCTACGTCCGCACCGGCAAGCGGATGCCCAAGCGCGCCACGGAGATCGCTATCCAGTTCCGCGAGGTCCCCCATCGCCTGTTCCGCGACGCGGTCGCCGATCCGGAGCCCAACCTGCTGGCCATCCGTATCCAGCCCGACGAGGGGATCATGCTCCGGTTCGGGGCCAAGATCCCGGGGCTCGGCATGGCCATCCGGCCGGTGACCATGGACTTCGGCTATGGCTCCGCGTTCAGCGTGGATTCGCCCGACGCCTACGAGACGCTGATCCTCGACGCCCTCCAGGGGGACGCCTCGCTGTTCACGCGCGCCGACGAGGTCGAGGAGGCGTGGGGGATCGTCGACCCGATCATCGATCAGTGGGCGAGTGAACCGGAGCCCGCATTCCCCGACTATGACTCGGGTTCATGGGGTCCGGCCGCGGCTGACGCCCTCCTCGAGCGCGAGGGGCGTCGATGGCGGCGCATCTAGACCCGCGGCGGGCGTCGTGACATCGAGCGCCGAGTCGCCCGTGCTCACTGCCCCGGGGCCGGGACCCGTCCTGCGCTGGTCGGCCCGCGCCGACAGCATCGCCGGCGTCGAATCCGAACTCGCCCGGATCTGGGCGCGCCAGGACCTCGCCGTCGAGATGGACGGCCAGCCCGCCCGCCACGTCTCGGCGAGGACGAGCGTGATGAACCTTGTCGTGATCGCCCGGACGCAGGAGATCGCGGCCCGCGGGGCAGCCACCATCCAGGCCCTCACCGGCAAGCACCCATCGCGAACGATCGTCGTGCAGTCGGCGGATCCGGACGGTCCGTCGTGGATCGACGCACGGGTCGAGGCACACTGCATCCTGCCCCGCGAGGACGCCCCCGAGACATGCGCCGAGACGATCCACATGACGGTAGGTGGCGAGGCCGGACGCCATCTCTCGGCCATCGTCACGCCACTCATCATCCACGACCTGCCGGTCGCGGTGTGGTGGCCTGGCGAGCCGCCGTTCCTGTCGCGCCCGGCACGTGACCTGCTCACCGGCGCAGATCGGCTGATCGTGGACGGCTCGACGTGGGGCGGCGATGGCCTGGCCAGGCTCCGCGAGATGGCGACCCTCCAGGACCTCGCGACGCTGGCCATCAGCGACTTCGCGCTAGTTCGCCAGTCACGCTGGCGCGAGGCGATCGCCTCGATCTTCGACGATCCGGCATTCCTGCCGTACCTGCGCTCGTTGCGGCGTGTCGCCGTCACCTACGCCACCCACGACGAGACTGGTGCGCTGGGCACGGCCAACCTGGTCAAGCCCGTCTACCACGTGGCCTGGCTCGCGTCACAGCTCGCCCTTGATGTCAGGGCGCCGCTGCGGGTGATGGACAGGGGTCATCGACCTGTCGCGAACCCGGTTCGGCGTCATGGCTCGGGCACGATCCAGCGACCCGCGCTCGGGGGCGGGCTGGCGGCTACGCTCGCGGACGGCCGTTCCGAGGTCTCGGTCGTGATCCGACCGGTCGTCTCGCCGATGCCCGCCGGTACGACCCTGCGCGTGGAGCTCCTCGCGGAGCGGCGCGGGTCGGAGTTGCGGGCCGACGTCACGGCCGAGGCTGAGACCGTCCACGTCCGGGTCTGGCAGGACGGCGTGGAGTGCCTGGACCGTGCGTTCCTCGCCGCGCGCCGACGCGACGTGGACCTGCTGGCCGAGGTCATCGAGACGGGCGCCTTGGATCATGTAGCGATCGGGACCCTGCGCAAGGCCGCCGAGTTGATAACCGAGGTCGCGAGCAAGTCCGGGTCGGAGGCAGTGCCCGCGGCTCCGGCGGGGAGGGTTTGATGACGACGAAACGCGAGACGTCCGGGAACGAAAGCGCCGAGGAGATCATCGTCGTGGAGTCCGACGAGGTCGCCCGGCTGAGCGCCACGCGTATCGCCGCCGTGCTGGCAAGCGCGGTCGCCCGTCGCGGCCGGGCGGACTGGGCGACGACCGGCGGATCTATGGCGCCGGCGATCTACCGCTGCCTGACCGATGATCCGTTGCGCGACGCCGTTCCCTGGGAGCATGTCCACGTTTGGTGGGGCGACGACCGGTTCGTGCCGCGCGACCACCCGCTGTCCAACGTCAAGCCACTCGATGACATCCTGCTCGACGCGGAGCACGGGATCCGCATCCCGAACACCAACCTCCATCCCTTCCGGAGCACGGAGAGTCTCGGCGGAGGTTGGGATGCCGCCTGGACCGCCGACCAGCTTGCGCACGAGTTGCGTGCCGAGGGGCTGCCCCTGCGCGACGGCTGGCCGATCCTCGACCTGATCATCCTGGGGGTCGGCGGCGACGGCCACATCCTGTCGGTCTTCCCGGGGTCGGCGGCGTTCGATGCGACGAGCTGGACGCTGGCCATCCCGGCCCCGACACACATCGAACCGCATGTCGAGCGGGTCACCTTCCATCCGGCATGTGTCGGTGTCGCAGGATCCGTGCTCGTCGCCGCGACCGGCGCCGGCAAGGCCGCCATCCTCGCGGATATCTTCGGCGAGACAAGGGATCCGCAGCGCCTTCCCGCGCAGCTTGCCCGTCGAGCGGGCGCGACGTGGATCCTCGACCCCGCCGCCGCGGCGCTCCTGCCCGATCGCGGCTGACGATCGGGTCGCATCGAAGCGAAGTGGCTCACGGAGAACCGACCGCGGGTGATCCTGCCGGCGGGCTTGCGGGCGGGCTGACGATCCGTCGCGCGAACCCATCGGACAGCGGGGCGATCGGCGACGTCTGGCTCGACAGTTGGCGAGCGACATTCGACTTCCCGCCGGCCCACCACGACGCCGACGTCCGGCGCTGGATCGCCGAGGAGCTGGTCGTCCGCGAGGAGGTCTGGATCGCAGTCGAAGCGACCGGTCGGATCATCGGCATGCTCGCGCTCTCGGCCACGATGCTCGAACAGCTGTACGTGGCGCCCGAGTGGATCGGGCGAGGAGTGGGCTCTGCGCTGCTCGCTCTCGCCAGGACGCGCCGCCCCGACGGCCTGGACCTGTGGTGCTTCCAGGCGAACCGGCGTGCTCGCCACTTCTACCAACGAAATGGGTTTCGTGCGGTCTTCTTCGGTGGCGGCTCGGACAACATGGAGGGCCAACCAGATATCCGCTACGCGTGGCGACCTGAAGGCGCGAGCCAGAGGTGGCCGGCCGCCCCTGACGCCCTGCCGTGGCAGATCGCCTCGCGCGATGGCACGCTGATCGCGGCCTTCCGTTCCGGCACCCCGACAGGTCCCCCACTCATCCTCGTCCACGGCACGTCCGCCGACCACACGACATTCCGGGTGATCGGTCCGCTGCTGGAGAGCACGTTCGATGTGATCGCCATCGATCGGCGCGGTCGCGGGGCATCAGGCGATACGTTGCCGTATTCGATCGAGCGCGAGTTCGAGGATGTCACCTCGGTGGCCGAGGCGATCGCAGCAGTCCACGGCGTTCCGGCGGTTGCCGCCTTCGGTCATTCCTACGGTGGCCGATGCGCCCTCGGTGCCGCGCGCATCTCCGACGCGATCGCCCGGGTCGTCTGCTACGAGGGCGCGCCCGCAGCACCCGGCGAGCGCTACGGGGACGCCGGACTGGCCGAGGACCTGGCAGCCCTCGCCGCCGCCGATGAGAACGAGCGTCTGCTCGAGACCTTCATGGAACGCGTGGTCGGGATGAGCCGGAGCGAGCTCGACGCGTACCGGGCGGATCCGATCTGGCCCCGGCGTGTGGCGGCGGCCCCGACGATCGCCCGGGAACTGCTGAGCGAGAGTACGACCATGGCCGGACTCGAGGCGCTCGGCGGACTGCGCAAGCCGGTACTCCAGATCCTTGGCGGAGACTCCGCACCGGCCTTCGTCACCGCGACGATGGCCCTCGCCGAGCGCCTGGTCGATGGCCGCGTCGTGACCATCCCGGGGGCGAGGCACGGCGCACATCACACCCACCCCGATGCGGTGGCCGCGGCAGTCACATCATTCCTGCTCGAGCGGGTGTGATACTTCCGCGATGGACATGGACATCGTCGGCTGGATCGTCGTCGGCCTCCTCGCGGGGGCGATCTCGGGTGCCCTCGTCGGTGGCAAGACGGCTCGCGGCTGCCTTCCCAACATCGTCGTCGGCATCGTCGGAGGGGTGATCGGTGGCTGGCTTGCCCAGCAGATGGGCTTCGCACAGGTCAACGGGTTCATCGCCGCGGTCGTCGTCGCGTCGCTTGGTTCGATCGTCGTACGCCTCGTGCTCAACGCCCTGGAGTCGCACTGAGCCGTCCGGCCCTCCGCATCCGGACCGTCTGGCCCTGCGAGGGCCGGCAGCGCGGGCTACCATCAGGCCATGACCGATAGCCCGACCGCGCCGGTCGCGGGTTCCGACGACGTCCAGGCGCACCGCCCCTATTCCCCAGGCCTCGAGGGCGTGATCGCCGGCGAGACCAGCCTCTCCTTCATCGACGGCGAACGTGGCCGGCTGCTGTATCGCGGCTACCGGATCGGTGACCTCGTCGAGCGCGGCTCCTACCCGGCCGTAGCCAACCTGCTCTGGACCGGCGATTGGGACCCCCGACATCGACTCTCCACGGCACCCATCCCTTCCCAGGTCATGGCGGTGCTGCGCGCCCTGCCCCCTGAGACAAAGCCCATGGATGCGCTGCGCACCGCCGTCTCGGCCTGGGGTGCGACGCAGGATCTGCCATTCCCGGCCGACGCCGCGCAGGCTCGTGCGCTGACCTCATTCTCGCCGTCCGCGCTGGCAGCATTCGCGCGTCTGCGGGCTGGTCAGGAGCCGGTGGACCCGGACCCCTCGCTCGATCTCGTCGAGGGATTCCTGTACCAGTTGACCGGGAGGCGTCCGGACGCCGGGACCGCGCGGGCGCTCGATGCCTACTTCGTCGTCGGTGCGGAACACGGGTTCAATGCCTCGACGTTCACGGCCCGGGTGATCATCTCGACCCGCTCCGACCTTGCCTCGGCGGTCGCCGGGGCGATCGGCACCATGAAGGGTCCGCTCCATGGCGGGGCTCCGTCCGAAGTGGTCGACCAGCTGAGCCAGGTTGGATCCGCCGATCACGCCGAAGCCTGGGTTCGGGCCGCATTGGCCAGGGGCGAGCGCCTGATGGGCTTCGGCCATCGCGTCTACCGCGCCTACGACCCGCGCGCGGCGGCGCTGCGCAAGGTCGCCGAGGGCATGGCCAACAAGCCCGAGTGGCTGACCCTTGCGATCGATGTCGAGGATGCCGCGCTGCGTGTACTTGGCGAGAAGTACCCCGATCGCCCCCTCAAGACCAACGTGGAGTACTACGCCGCGCCGGTCCTGATGGGAGTGGGCCTCAGCCCGGACCTGTTCCCGGCCACGTTCTCACTGGCACGTCATGCCGGCTGGACCGCGCACGCGCTCGAGCAGGCCGCCAACAACCGACTCATCCGACCAGACGCCAACTACGTCGGTCCAGCGGAGCGTGACCTCCCGGGCTGACCGGCGGGCGGGGCTGACCGGCGGCCGGGACGGCCCTACAGCCAGCCGCGCCGGCGGAAGTAGTACAGCGACACGCCGGTGAGCACGAGCATCACGACCATCAGGAGCCAGAACTCCTCGAGGCTCTCGTTACCCGGCAGCTCGACGTTCATGCCCCAGATGCTCGCGATGAGCGTCGCCGGGAGCAGGACGACACTCAGCGCAGTCAGGATCGACAGGTTCTCATTGAGCCTGTGGGCCAGCACCGATTCGTTGGTCCCCTCGAGACCCTCGACTATCTCCTTGTAGTTCTCGAGCGTGTCCCAGATCCGCTCGGCGGCATCGGAGATGTCATCGAAGTAGATCTCGAGTTCTTCCTGCAGGTAGCGCTGCTTGGTGCGCTCCAGGTCGCGCAGCACCGCTCGCTGCGGCCGGACGATCTTGCGGAAGTTGATGATCTCCTGCTTCGCCTCCGAGATGTCACGGACCACCTCGGACGAGCGCCCCTCGAAGATGTCATCCTCGATCCGCTCGAGCTTGAGACCGGTCTTGCGGAGCATCGGGAACGATGCATCGACGCCCGTGTCAACGATCTTGTAGAGCAGGTACCCCGAGCCCTTCGAGAAGACGTCCTCGCGCAGGTCGTCTTTCTCGCGGTAACGCTCGAACATCGAGGTGATGGGCGGAAGCGGGATGTTCGGCAGGGTGATCAGGTAGTCGGGGCCCATGAACAGGTCGAGCTCGGCCGTCAGGATCCGACCGCTCTGCTTCTCGAACATCGGGAAGTGCAGGATGATGAAGACGTAGTCGTCGTACTGGTCGAGCTTGGGGCGCTGGTTGCGCGAGTAGACGTCCTCGATGTCGAGCGGGTGGAACTCGAAGTGTTCCTCGAGCCAGTCACGATCCGCTGTGCGCGGCGACTCGATGTGGATCCAACGCAGACCGGCGGCTTCGATGACCTCTGGCTCGGAGGCGTGCTCCGGCATGACCGACTCC
>CAYNGM010000102.1:0-7104 GCA_964396565.1 uncultured Anaerolineaceae bacterium
CGATGACCGTCACCACGTCGAGGATGACGAACAGCGATGCCAGTGGTCCGATCTCCGGCTGGAATGGGCTCGGGCTGGTTGCAAGTCCGGTCAGACCGCCGACGATCAGGATCGCCGCAGCCGCCTCGATGATGACGGGACGTGGCGGGCGGGACGCTGGCGGAGTGTCGGCAGGCGGGTCCGCCGGCGTGGTGATGGCACCTGCGAAGCGGTCGGTCGGCATCGTCGACAAGGATGCATCGGATGCCGACTGATCTGCTTGGGGATCTGCTTGGGGATCTGCTTGGGGATCGGCTCTGGCGTCGGACAGGGTCGCCGTCGCATTTCCCTGGATGAGACGCCGGTTGACAGGGCGCGGAGTCGACTCGTAGATTACGTAAACCGGTTTGCTAAACCGGTTTTGAGGAGACAGACCGCGTCGTCATGGTTACCCGGATGGGCACGGTCGGGAAGGCCGTGCGGAGTCGAGTCATCGTGGAGCATCGCAACCAGCGACCGCGGATCGCCGATGTGGCCCGAGAGGCGGGTGTGTCCAAGACAGCCGTCTCGTTCGCCTTCAACAGCCCGGGCCGACTGGCGCCGGAGACGGCCATCCGGATCCGCGAGGTCGCCGAGCACCTGGGCTATCGACCGCATCCGGTCGCGCGCATGCTGACCTCGGGCCAGACCATGACTATCGGCGTGCTGACACCACAGGCACTGAGCGTGATCTTCAGCAACCCGTTCTTCGGGGCCTTCAGCGAGGGGGTCGCGCTGGCGGCCGAGGAGTCGGGCTATGGCCTCCACTTCATCTCGCCGGTGCGCGGCAGCCTGGCGCGGGCCCTCGACCGGGCGACGGTCGACGGCATCGTCGCCATCGGCCTGTCGGGCCGGCACCCGGAGGTCGAGCAGGTCAGACGCGCCGGCGTTCCCATCGTGCTGGTCGACTCGACCGCGCTGCCCGAACACGATTCGGTCTCGATCGACGATGTCGGCGGAGCCCGTGAAGCGGCTCGTCACATCATCGGGCTGGGTCATCGCGAGGTGCTCGTCATCGGCGTGGAGCCGCCCATTCCCGGGGATCCCGATCCGGACGGCGTCACGGGCCGGCGATTGCGTGGCTATCGCGAGGCATTCGCAGCCAGCGGGGCGATGATCGATGACGACCGGGTCGTGGTTGGTCCGGCCACGGTCGAGGGCGGGATCGCGGCCCTCGAGCGTGCCTGGGAGGATGGCCTGTCGCCGACTGCCGTCCTGGCCATGAGCGACGCTGCGGCCATCGGTGCCGTGCGCGCCATCCGCCAGAGGCGGCTAGACGTCCCGAGTGACGTAAGCGTGGTCGGGTTTGATGACATCGACCTCGCCCCGCACGTGGACCCACCGCTCACGACGGTCCGCCAGCCGATCCGTCGAAAGGGCGAGGAGGCGGTCCGCCTATTGCTGTCCGTCGTCGAACGACGGGATCCATCGGTGCCCGAGCATCGCCTGCTCGAGACGCGGCTTGTCGTCCGCGCTTCGACCGGGCCGGTGCGCGTGCAGCGAAAGGAGGTGGCCCGCAGCCCAGGCTGAGATCGTCGAGGCAACCGATCGCACCGGTCAGGGCGCGTCACCACGACGTCACGGTCCTGACGTGGATCGGCAGCCATCGCGACCGCAGACCGGGAGGGGCCGGTCATCAGGTCGGCGTCCCGCCGACCGACGGATGTTGGCCGGATCAGATGATCCGGATCAGAGAGGAGATATCGACAGCAGTGAAGATGCAGCTTCGCATCGCGTCCATCGTGGCGGGAGCGGCGATCATCGCCGCCGCCTGCTCACCGGGCGCGAGCACCGCTCCCAGCACGGCGCCGGCATCCGCCGCGCCGACGACCAGCGCCTCGCAGCCGCCGGCCAGCGAGCCTGCCCCCTCGCAGGGCGCAGCCCCCCTCTCCGGGGAACTGACGATCTGGCATTCCTACGGCTCGGGCGCGGGCACCGAGGCTCAGGCCCTCACCGAGGTCCTGGCCGCGGTCAAGGCCGCGAACCCGGACCTCACGGTCAACGTCCTTGAGGTCCCGTTCAATGACCTGTTCACGAAGTACAACACGGACGCCGCCACCGGCGGCGGTCCGGACCTGTTCATCGCCCCGAACGACAGCATGGGTCAGCAGGCCCGTGACGGCGTCATCGCCGACCTGACCGACGCGCTCGAGGGCAAGCTCGACAACAAGACCGAGACAGCGGTCAACGGCGCCAAGGTGCCGCTCGACAACGGTCTGCGGATCTTCATGGTCCCCGAGTCGCTCAAGGCTGTCGGCCTGTTCTATGACAGCGCCAGCCTGGCGACCCCGCCGGCCACCACGGACGCGCTCCTCGCGGGCGTCAAGGACGGCTCGATCAAGGCCGGCTTCTTTGGTGGGAACAACGGCCTGTATCACAACTTCGGGTGGTGGGCAGGCTTCGGCGGCAAGCTGATGGACGACACCGGCAAGTGCATCGCCGACCAGGGCGGTGTCGCGGACGCCTACAAGTACCTTGTCGAACTCCAGACGGCCGGTGCGAAGTTCTACCCGAACTACGACGACATGGCCAACGCCTTCAAGAAGGGCGACCTCAACCTCATCGTCGACGGCCCATGGGCGACCGGCGGCTACAAGGAAGCGGTCGCTGGCGTCAAGTCGGCTCCGATGCCGGCTGGCCCATCCGGGCCCGCCCAGCCGTTCTCCGGCGTCGACGGGTGGTATATCAACCCGGCGACCAAGGACATGGACCTCGCCGTCGCCTTCGCCCTTCAGATGACCAACACGGCGAACGAGCAGGTCTTCGTCGACAAGGCCGGGCACATCCCGGCCAACAAGGACAACACCATCACCGATCCGATCACCCAGGGCTTCGCTGACGCGGTCGCCACCGGCTATCCGCGTCCGCAGGTCAAGCAGCTCGACAACTTCTGGGGCAACTTCGGTACGGCCCAGCAGAAGATCCTCGAGAGCGGCGCCGACCCGGTCACCGAGATCGCAACGGCTTGTGCCGCGATGAACAAGGCGAACGGCCTCTAGGCTCCATCGTCCGCCAGTGCGCCAGCGGGCACCCGACGGGTGCCCGCTGGCGCATCATTACCTCCCGAAACGGGTCATCTCGCGAGTGGGACGCAGCGAAGGAGGGACCAGATGACCGCGGTCGCGGCACCCAGCCCGGTGAGGCGACGCCCCCGCATCAGGGCCGACACGAAGACCGCGATCCTGTACCTGTCCCCGGCGTTCATCGTGATGGGGATCATCACGTTCTACCCACTGCTCTTCCAGACCTACATGTCCTTCACGGACTTCAGCCTGAAGAACCTGCGGCCCAATGCTCCGGCTCCGCCGTTCGTCGGTCTGGACAACTACGTCAACGTCCTGACCAGCAACCTGGCGATCCCGAACTTCAACTTCATCAGGCTGATCCTGTTCAACATCTGGTGGGCGCTGAGCAATGTGGTCATCCACGTCATCCTCGGCGTCGCCATCGCGATCCTGCTCAACACCTCGGGACTGTGGTTCAAGCGGATCTGGCGGGCGATCTACATCCTGCCCGTGGTCATCCCGCCGATGATCGTCGCCACGGTCTGGCGAAACATGTTCGACACCGACTACGGCGCGATCAATCAGGTCCTGACCATCATCGGCGGTTGGTTCACGATCCCGGCCGAGACGTTCCAGATCAACTGGCTACGCTCCGACAGCGACCCGATCCCGTTCATCCCGCTGCCCCTCGCATATTTCGCGCTGCTGACCGCGAATACGTGGCTGGGCTGGCCCCTCAACTCAGTCGTCGCGACCGGAGCGCTCCAGAGCATCCCGGGCGAGTTGTACGAGGCCGCCGAGATGGACGGCGCGTCACCGTGGCAGAAGTTCAGGACCGTCACCGTGACCTACCTGCGCCCGGCGATGCTGCCGTACGCGATCTATGGGTTCGTGGTGACGTTCAACCTGTTCTATCTGGCCTACTTCATGTCCGGCGGGCAACCCTACGGACGCACGGAGTTGCTGGTGACCCAAGCCTTCCGGCTGGTAAATGAACAGCGTCTCTACGGAGTCGCAGCTGCGTTCTCGGTATTCATGTTCTTCATCCTGCTCGGGATCACCCTGCTCACCAACAGGACGGCCAAGGCGACGGCACGGTTCGATGCCTGAGCGCGCGACGCGCCCGCGAGGGGAGGACGTTCGATGACATCACTGGCCCGCCATGGTGGGTTCTCCGGAACTGGCTTGCGAGCATGGTCGCGCCGACGGAAGGGGAAGGTGGAGGAGAAGCGGCTGCCGCTTGGCCGCCAACTCCTGCTGCAGGGCGTGTGCCTGCTCATCGCCTTCACCGTGCTGTTCCCCGTGTTCTGGATCCTCAGCCTCAGCCTGGATCCACGCGGCCTGTCGCGCCCGGACGGCCTCAACCTCATCCCTCCGGGTATCACCTTCGACGCATACGCCAAGGTCATCGCACAGCCGACGAGCAATCCCGTCTCGTTCTGGGAGTTGGCCCGCAACAGCTTCCTGGTGGCGACCTTCGTCGCGATCCTGTCAGTCGGTGTCGGCGTGACGGCCGCCTATGCGTTCTCCCGGCTGGACTTCCCGGGCCGCGAGGCGCTGATGATCGCCATCCTTGGCGTCCTGATGCTGCCGGCGGTCGCGACGATCGCCCCGCTGTTCATCCTGCTGACTCGTATCCAGGTCGGTGACTTCACCCTTGGCCGGACGCTCGCCGGGGTGATCATCGCCGTCGTGTCCGGGGCGCTGCCATTCGCGATATGGAACCTCAAGGGCTATCTCGACACGATACCCAGGGAATTGGAGGAGGCTGCGGCGGTCGATGGGGCGTCACGTAACCAGATCTTCGTGCGGGTCGTGCTGCCCCTGGCGACACCGGCGCTGGCGGTCACCGCATTCCTGGGCTACATCGCCGGCTGGACGGAGTTCTACTTCTCGGTCATCTTCCTGTCGGATCCCAAGCAGTTCACCCTGTCGCTCGCCCTGAACGGGATGGTCGGCCAATACGCCACGCAGACACCCTGGTCGCAGTTCAGTGCGTTCGCGATCCTCTTTGCCCTGCCGGTCTCGATCGTCTACATCTTCCTGCAGAAGTACATCATCGGCGGCCTTGCTGTAGGCGGCGTCAAAGGCTGAGCGGCCACTCCGGCGGGATAGGCGGATCGGCGGTCGCGAGGTCAGCGCTCGAGGGCGATCACCCGGTCCTCGTGCGGACCGAGTCGCCCGACCGACCAGGCGCTGAAACCGCCGGTCGGATCGATGGTCGGGTTGGCGAGCGCCGCGCCGCCGTCGTTCTGCGACGTGGAGTAGAGCGAGATCGCCCGCACTGGGCCGCACAACGGGCCGTCAGTCATGGACAGTGTCACCTGGTCGACCGGGGTGTCGGCCAGGTTGGAGACGATGACGACCGGCCGGGCCCCGGGTGCGTCGCGGAGGACGGCGTGGATCGACGCCTCTGAGGCGACGATCGGTGATGTCTTCGCGTCGCCGGCGAGGGCAGGTTCGGACGACCGCAGGTGGATGAGTGCGCGGTAGTGCTCGAGCAGGGAGCCGGGGTCGCCGGACTCAGAGGTCACGTTGGCTCTCTCGGCCCCTTCGGCGAATGGCTCCCAGGGCTTGCCTGATGTGAAGCCGAAACCGGGTGCCGCCCCGGTCCACGGCATCGGAGTCCGGATCTGCTCATCGGGCTTGCGGCCACGCAGACCGATCTCCTCGCCGTAGTAGACGAACGGGACACCGGGTCCGGTGAGCAGCAGCGTCGCCGCCTGTCTTGCCCTCGCCGCGTCCTGCCCGACGACGTCGAAAGTCCGATCCTGATCGTGATTTGACAGGAATCGCCCATACCCGCCGTTCGGGTAGGCGGTGGTGATCGCCTCTTCGGTCAGCACGAGCGAGCCAGCGTTGCCGCTTCGGACCGCCAGGAGCATCTGGGCCGCGAGGTCGAACTCGAAGACAAGATCGAGGGAGCCCTCACGGATGTAGCGCGACGCCATGGACGTCGCGTCCCAGACCTCACCGAGGACCAGGGCATCAGTCCGGCTCGCGTGGACGACGTCGCGGAAGCGGCCCAGCCAGTCGAAGGTCGCCGCGGTGTTCTCGAGGGCATCGCCGTCCTCGATGAGGTGGCGTGCCGCGTCGAGTCGGAACCCGTCCACGCCCATCTCGGTCAGCCAGAAGATCGCCACATCGTCGAGCGCCGCGGTCACCGGCGGATACCTCAGGTTCAGGTCGGGCATGCCCTCCCAGAAGTAGCCGTAATACCAGCGCCCGCCATCGGGATGCCAGACTGGGCGGCCACCCGGAGCGACCACCGAAGGCTGCGTATCGGACCACACGTACCACGCATCGTGATCCGAGCCCCTGGTGCGGGACTCCTGGAACCACGGATGCGCGATCGAGGTGTGGTTGACCTCGAAGTCCACGATCACCCGGATGCCGCGGGCGTGTGCGGCTGCTACCAGCGCCTTGAAGTCGGCGTTCGTCCCGTAGTCGGCAGCGACGGACTCGTAGTCCACCACGTCGTATCCGTGGTAGCTCGGCGATGCGGCGATGGGCATGAGCCAGAGAGCGGTCACGCCTAGATCGTCGGTCGTCGTCGGATCGCCGTCGTTGAGCTGGTCGAGGCGCCCGGTCAGACCTCGCAGATCACCGATCCCGTCGCCGTCCGAGTCGGCGAAACTGCGCACGAACACCTCGTAGAAGATGGCGTCGCGCCACCACGGTGCGGGTCCGTTCGAGGCTGGCCTTGCCGGCGGGCATGCCTGCGCTGGCGCTGTCGGTGACGCCCCGGCCGATGACGCCCGGACCGATGACGTTGCCCACATGCCTGGGCCGGACGGCCTCACCGTCGGCCCTGTCACAGATGAGTCGCCACACGCCGACACGGCGATCAGCAGCGCGATAGCGAGCGGCCCGATGTGACGAAGGGACATCGCGCACACGTCAGCCGGTCGGCACCTCGGTCCAGTCGATGACGGGGTTCTCGACATGTCCGATACCCTCGATCTCGCAGCGGACGCGGTCGCCGGGTTCGAGGAAGACCGGAGGATCCCGGAAGACGCCGACGCCGCTGGGTGTGCCGGTCGCGATGAGGTCGCCCGGCTCCAGCGTGACCGCGGCGCTC
>CAYNGM010000102.1:7114-7443 GCA_964396565.1 uncultured Anaerolineaceae bacterium
CGATGAGGGCAGGGACGTCCCAGATCAGGTCGCGGGTGGTGCCGTCCTGCATCGGATGTTCCACGCCGTCCGCGGTCATCCGCCAGGATCGGAGACGAAGGCCGTCCCGGGGGTCCAGTTCGTCGGCGGTCACGAAGTCCGGGCCGATCGGAAGGAACGTGTCGCTGCCCTTGGCGCGCAGCCACTGGCCGTCCCCGACCTCGCCCGGCCCGAGTGCAGCCGGGATGCCCTGCCAGTCGCGTGCGCTCACGTCGTTGACGACGACATAGCCCGCGACGTGGTCCATCGCCTCCATCTCGGTCACACGCCGGGCGCGCCGTCCGATGACG
>CAYNGM010000103.1:0-7399 GCA_964396565.1 uncultured Anaerolineaceae bacterium
CAATCGCGGCGGTGCTCCTGCGCCAGCAGCGCGATCGGGGTGTTGCCGGCGGCAAGCAGCAAAGTCAGCAGGTCGGTCTCGGTCGCAGCACCGTGCTCCAGGTCAAGGACGATCCAGTCGAAGCCGGCGCGGCCACACAATTCCGTCGCCAGCGGGGAGGCGAGGTCCGAGAAGACCCCGATCAGGGTTTCGTCGGCATGGATCCGGGCACGAAGGTCACTCATGGGGTCATGATGCCGCGTCCGGGCGGCCTCCACCCGTCCGCGGCGACGGGAGGGCGACGGGAGGGCGACGGGAGGGCGACGGGAGGTCGACGGGAGGTCGACGAGTCTGGACATCAACCGTCCCGACCACGACGGGCGATCTACGACCCGTTGACCAGCCCGGCCGTGTCGACGACCTCGAGGTCGCGCCCGGTGATGACATCCAGTTCGTGCATCACGTCGTCATCGAAGTTCGGGTCGCTCGCGCCGGTGATGTACCAGGGCGATCCGTTGTCGGCGAGGATCATCCCGTAGCGCTGGAGCGCGACCGCGATGACTCGCGCCTGCGCCGAGAAGCCGGACGTGTCGTAGGAGGCCTTGAGCCGGACCCGCAGGCCCATCGGGGGCAGCGAGCTCGACGCCGATTCCCCGGCCTGGTGCCGCGCCGGGTAGATGTAGGAGGTCCGCGTCCGGTTCGTCGTGAAGCGCAGCGCGTGACGGATGACACCGGCGGCGACCTCGTCGTAGCGCACGAGCCCGGGCACGATCGGCAGACCAGCCGCGTCAGCGCTCGTCCAGCCGGCCGGCCGCAACGCGTTCGAGCGCAAGTCCCAGGTCGCACCGCTTCCGGCCAGCCACTTGGAGCCGGACTTGCGGGCATAGAACAGCTCGTACAGCCGGCAGCCGTCCTTGTCGATCATCAGGATGTGGCGGTCACCGGATGCGTTGGCCCCGCCCTCGATCTTCGGGTTGGCCGGGATCGGATACCCGATGTGATCGGACTCGTCGTCGTAGTCGAAGGTCACGGTGGAGCGCGGCGTGGATGCGCCGACGATGTTGATCGGGATCCCGTAGCCGGCGTAGGACCCGAAGTCCATGTGCAGCCCGCGATCGAGACCGATCGCCGAGATCATCGTCGCGGAGTTCGACGCCTTGGCCCGGCCATCGATGCGGACGTTCCAGACGTTGTCGATCGGGAAGATCGGACAGTTGGGTGCGCCGGTGACTGACGGCGGCGGATCGCCGACTCGCCCCGGCAGTGTCGCCTTGGGGCGAACCGGCCGTGCCGCGTCGGCCGGGGTCGGCAGGACGGCGATGGTCGCGATGAGTGCGACCTGGAGGATGGCTGCCGACGCCGGCCCGACCGGTGGCGAAGACGAACGCATCCGACCCGTCCGTGGGATGGGTCGGATGCGGGGCCCTCGTCGGTGCGGGGACGTCGGCATGGGCCGAGGTTCGCCCGTCAGGACCGCGATGGCAAATGCCCGGTCGTCAGGGGTGCGGGGGACCGTCGTCCGGTTCCGGGATGCACCGCTCGTCGGCAGGGCTACGGCGCGGGCGGCAACCAGTGCCCGACGTAGATGAAGCCTTGTGCGAGGTCGGTCAGGTCCGATCCCCCGAAGTTGAGCGGGCGGTCGGCGGTGCCGTCCGGGCGCACGACCCAGAAGGTGTTGGATTGGTAGAGGATCAGCTCGCCGTCCGCGGAGTACACCGGGCTGGAGCCGCCGTTCAGCGCCTGCAGTCCGGACCCGTCGACGCCGATCCGGTAGACGCCGTGATCGAAGCTGGCGCCCACGCTCCCCGTCGTCGAGGACGGTCCATCCGCGAAGACGAGTGACGCCGAGTCGGGCGCCCACTGCACGTCACCTGGGATCGTCGCGTCACCGGTGTCGATGTCCCGCACCTCGCCGGTCGCGACGTCGAGCAGCGACAGGACACCGGACGTCGGTGCGATATCACCGTAGTGGACGGACGCGGCGATCGGCGGGTCGGCGTCGGCCGGCCACGTGATCCGGGTGAAGGCGATGGTCGTGCCGTCCGGCGACCAGGCGGGTTGCTCGGGGATGGCGTTGTCGGCCGGCCCGACGGTCGCGTCGAGCTTTGTCGTCTCACCCGTCGCAAGATCGCGGATCTCGAGCCAGCTCTCGTCGCCCTCGACCCGGGTATAGACGATCCTCGACGCCGTCGGGTCGTAGTCCGGATAGGCCAGCGCGCACGAGGAGCAGTCGATCGGGATCCGCTCGTAGCCGGTTCCGTCGAGGTTTGCCTGGTGGAGGCTCGTTCGAGGACCCGCGCCACTCGGGATGAAATCCATGAAGACGACCTTGGTCCCGCCCGCGGAGACATCGGCAGCAGACTTGCCACCGGCCGGCTGGTCGGGCAGGAATTCGACGGTCGTCACCGGCGTCATGTCCGCCGGATCCATGAAGTACAGCCGGCGGGTGTCCGGGTTGTACTCGGTCGCGCCTGCCTCGGACAGGTCCGCGGCGTTGCCGAGGTGTTCGGCGAGGATCCGGACCGGGAGGTCCGAGTAGTCCCTCGTGTTCGGGGTGGCCGCAGGGGCGTCGGTCGTCTGGGCCGAGGGGGCGACGGCCGCGGTCGAGGCCGGTGCGATCGATGGGGCGTCCGTGCTGGTCGGCCTCGTCCCGATGGACAAGCCGAGCATGGCGAGTCAGACCACCCACGACCGCGAGCGCGGCGAGGCGTGCGGGGAGCGTCATGGTGGGGAACCTCCACGGGATCAACGGACCCCGTTCCTGGGTTGTCGTCTGGATCCGGTGCAGGGCCGCCTGGACGGCATGCTCCGGCGCCCGGGTCGGCCCGACCTCGATGAACGACCGGGCGGCGCGTTCCAGCGTTCGGTCGTCGTTCATGCCAGACGTCCTTCCTGGGCGAGGGTGGTGGACTCCGGCTCAGCCGTCAGGGCGTCGCGGAGTCCGGCCGTGGCGTAGTGGAGACGCGATCGGGCCGTGCCCGCGGGGACGCCGAGCAGCTCGGCGACCTCCACGAGCGGCAGCCCGAGGTAGTGATGCAACACGAACACCGCCCGCTGTTCGATCGAGAGCCGGCGGAACGCCCGCTCCAGTTCGTCGCGGTCGGCCAGAGCCGACGCCCCGTCCGGGGTGGACGGCCCGTCCATCGGCAGGACGCGGACCGTGGCATTCCACCGCCGGGCCCGTGTCGATTCGTCGTAGCAGGCATGGACGAGGATCCGATGGATCCACGCCTCGAACCGGTCCGGGTCCCGAAGCTTCGGGAGCCGGCGCCAGGCCAGGACGAGGGCGTTCTGCAGTGCGTCCTCGGCGAGTCCGGGGTCGCGCAGGATCCGCTGGGCGACCGAGTAGAGCTGATCGCTGACCTGGTGCACCAGGACGGTGAACGCCTCCCGATCGCCGCGCCGAGCCTGTTGGACGAGGACCCGATCCACCCTGACCTCCGGGGATCGTCGCGGACCGAGGTGGCCGCGATCACCCACCATGACGGGCTCGGGTGGCCGGAACGTTCATCGGCGTCAGCCGGGAGCTGACCGACCGACATGCGCACTCCGACGCTCAAGGAGCACGAGGTCGCGCCAACGCAGTCGGACGTGGGCGAGCCTCACGATCGCGGCGCAGCGGTCAGAACGGCTTCACCTCCATGAACCACGTCAGCACCAGGATCCCCGCGAGACCGACGGCGGCGACGAGCTCGGGCCGGAGCGCCGCGCGGGCGGCGACGAGATCCTCGTCGGTCCCCGTCGGATCGGCGACCTTTCCCCGGATCGGCAGTCCGAGGATCGTCCGGATGCGGCTCATCGGACCGGCGGCCAACGGGGTCATCGCGAACCACAGGACGACGACCACGATGATCGATGCCCACGGCCAGAGTTGCCCGAACCAGCCGTGCATGACCGCCGCGACGATCCCGAGCAGGACCGCGAGCAGCAGCGCGATCCCGGCGACGGCCAGGGCCGTGGACGACTGCTCGAGGAGGACGGCGATGCGGGGCCGCTCGGTCTCGCGCTTGACCCCGAACATCGCGAACGCGGAGAACCCGTGCGCACCGAACGCCACTATCACCAGGAAGACGTGCGCCACAACGATCCACGGGTACAGGTCCATCGGTACGGATCCCTCCGGCTACGAACGCTGACGGATGCTAGCAAGTGCTGGTAGTGCGGACGTCATCGCCTCGCGACTGGCGAGATCGGTGCCTCGAGCGGCCGCTGGGCCAGCTCGTCCAGCCGACGGCCGATCAACCATGCCCATACCGGGTATCCCACGTAGAGCGCAGCGAGCAGGCCCATCGCACCGCCGCGACGCAGCAGTCCGGCGCGCGACGCCAGGTATCCGGCCACCACGAACCAGGCGCCGATGAGGAGGAAGCCCATCGACACGATGCCGACCTGGTCTTCGAACCGGATCCGTCCGGTGATCAGCATCGCCTGCCAGTAGACGATCCAGGCGATCCCCGCTAGACCCGCGAGCGGCACCATGACCGAGACGACGCGCGAGCGCACGGGTGTCAAGAGAGTGACGGTGATCACGACCGGAGCGAGTAACGCGTACTGGATCAAGACGAGTCGGTCGTTGATCCCGCCGATGGTCTGCCCGGCCGACTGGGCGCCGGCGGCGAATGCGGCGAACATCGCGATCAGGAAGCCGATCTGGAACAGCGAGACGACCGCGCCGGCAAATGCGAACCAGGAGGCCGGACGCAGGATCGCCGAGCCGCGCGGTTTCACGGAACACCTCCCATGAGGAGTGCCACACCGACGACCAGTGTCGGCACGTAGACGACCGCGGGGATGATGTCGCCGGCGCGCACGTACCACGCGACGACGAGGACCCCGAAGCCGGCGACACCCCAGGCGACGATCGCGGGAACGACCGAGCCAAGCGCCGATCCGACGCCGAACCACACGAAGGCCAGGCCCACGAGGATGGAGAAGGCCGCGAAAAGCCCGCCGCTCGCCGCGCCGATCAGAGACTCGCCGGGTTCCGTCGGCCGCCCGGAGGCGACCATGGTCGCGAGCTGTGGTGTGGTCCGCATGCGGATGGCACAGACGTCGCACCACAGGAGCCCACCGACGGCGTAGCAGGTCGTCGCCAGGACAAGGAAAGCCATCGACCCTCCGCTGCTCCCGCTTGCAGTGGTCAACAGCGTGAGGCCGGCGATCGTGGCGACCGTGGCCACGACGAACGCGACGTTCAGGGCGATCCAGCCGCGACGATGGGCACCGACCGTCGCGAGATGCTCGTCTCGCGATGCTGCCCAGACCCGATACAGGCCCGTGTCATAGAACCCGGCGAGGCCGATGAGCGGGCCGGCGACCAGCAGGACGGCTGCGGCCGTGAGCGTCTCAGGCATCGGCGACCAACGTCGTCACGGTCGTCGCCGGCGACTCGACCCGGGCGAAGGCCCAGGCGCGTCGGGTGATCACGACCGCGACGCCAAGGATCAGGAACCCGTTGAGCGGGTGGAGCGCCGCGACCGCGGGATAGTCGGGTCGCAGGACGACGAACACCGATTGCAGCGCGAACAGGACGAGCAGGAGCGTCGCGAGACCCACGAGCGATCGGGGTGTCCGCCCGAGGAGGGCGCAGACCAGGACGACGAGGGTCAGCCAGCCGAAGGCATAGCCGAACTCCCGATGGGTGATGAACGCCGCCGGCGTGTCGAAGACCCCGAGACCGGCGAGGAAGACCTGGATGATCACGCAGGCGACGAACGCACCGGCGAAGAACGGGAGCGCCCGTCGGGCGATGGATCGGGTCATGCCAACACGGTGCGACCGAACGCGTCCCACCGTCATGGGACTGGCGTCCCGAACCGTGTCCCGATCGATGTCCCGATGTCGGGCCGGTTCGCGCCCGGTCGCTTCCGGTCAGTCCACCCCGAGTCCCGCCTCGCGTGCGCGGACGATCGCCTGGGATCGATCACGAGCGTCGAGCTTGGCGAGGATGTTCGAGACGTGATTGCGGACCGTCTTGGGGGACAGGTACAGCGCGTCCGCGATCTCGGCGTTCGAGCGACCGCGGGCGATGAGGTCGAGGACCTCGATCTCGCGCTGGGTCAGCTCGGGGAAAGCGATCGACGTCCGTGCGGCGGGTGGAACCACGAGGCCGGCCAGCCGTCGAGCGACATCAGGGGCGAGGATCGCCTCGCCGGCGGCGGCACCCCGGATCGCCCGCAGGAGTTCGGCGCGCTGTGCGCCCTTCAACAGGTACCCGCGTGCTCCCGCCCGCAGTGCCCGCGTCACCGAGGCGTCCCCGGCGTCCATCGTCAGAACGATGACCGCGATGTGCGGGGAGGCCTCGGCGATCCGGCGGGTCGCTTCGATCCCGTCGCCGCCCGGCATCGAGACGTCCATCAGCACGACGTCCGGCTGCCATCGAGCCGCGGCACTGACCGCCTCCGGACCTGACGTGACTTCACCGACGACCGCGACGTCCGACGCGGTGCCAAGCAGCGCGCGCAATCCGGCCCGGAAGGCGCCGTGGTCGTCAGCGATGAGGACGCGGATGGTCGCGTCGACGTCGTCGCTCACGACGGAGCGGAGCCCGGCAGACCGGATGGCAGCCCGGGCGCGCTGCTCGGTCGGCCCGCAAGCGGGATGGAGGCGCTGATCCGGGTCCCGCCGTCCGGCGATCGCTCGGCGCTGAACGACCCGCCCAGTTCCGTGGCTCGGGTCGCCATCGACTCGAGGCCCGTTCCGGGTACGCCCGCGTCACCGATCCCACGACCATCATCGGTGACCTCGACGATGAGCCGGTCGGTAGCGGTCAGGCGGACGGTGCAGCGCCGTGCGTCGGCGTGACGGACGGCGTTGGTCATCGCTTCGACCGAGATCCGGTACGCCGCGACCTCGACCGCGGCGGCCATCTCGGGGAGCGGATCGGGTATGCCCGCGACCTCGATGTCGATGTGACGCCCGCCGCCAGCCGTCGGTGCGAGTCGGGTCGCCTGGCCGACGATCGCCCCGACGAGCCCGAGTTCATCAAGCGCGGGCGGACGGAGGCCATCGACCAGTCGACGCAGGTCGGCCAGCGCGACCCCGACCTCGCTCGCCAGCGATCCGAGCTGTGACCTGGCGGCTTCCGGATCGGATTCCAGCAACTCGGATGACGCCTCCGCCCGCAGCCCGATGGCGGCAAGCGTCGGCCCGAGGCCGTCGTGCAGATCGTGGCGCAGACGCCGTCGCTCCTCCTCGCGAGCCCGCAACAGCTGTTCGTGCGAGCGGACGAGGTCCGCCGCCATGCGCCGAGCGTGGATCGCCGCTCCCGCCTGACGGGCAAGGTCCGCGAGCAGATCGAGCTCGTCGGCTCGGAAGCCCAGGTCGCCGACCCGTGGGGCGAGGACCAGGGTCCCGACGCGCTCCGCGCCGTCAACGACCGGGATCGTGGTCAGGTCCGGCGCTCGTCTGCCACGCTCGG
>CAYNGM010000104.1:0-7340 GCA_964396565.1 uncultured Anaerolineaceae bacterium
CCAAGGACCACCGTGACGCCGTCGAGGTCTCGCTCCGGTTCATCGACGCGGGGGCAAGCCACCTGCTCATCGGCATGCCATCAAGCCAGGGTGGCCCGGGTGTGGAGGTGGTCGCCCGGGAGATCGCCGAACCGCTCCGCCGACGGCTCGGGTGACCCCGGACATCCGGATCCGACGCGTCCAGGGCGACGCCGACCTGAGCGCCTTCGCCGCCCTCCACACGGAGGTGACGCCGGAGGACCCGGCGTCCCCCGAGGACATGCGCTGGGGCGACGCGACCTATCCGCCGGGCGCCGCCCGCGTCCTCGCCGAGATCGATGGTCGCGTCATCGGCGCGGCGTCCGCCGGGCGGGTCTTCGTCTATCCACCCGAGTACCCGGACTTCTGGGCGACCATCACCGTCGCGCCGGAGGTCCGCCGCCGCGGCATCGGCCAGCGCCTGCTCGTCGCTATCTCCGACCACGCCCACGACTCCGGCAAGAGCGGTCTCACGTTCCGGGTTTCCGAGGATCGGCCAGAGAGCGTCGCGTTCCTGGAGCACCGGGGCTTCACCGAGCGCGAGCGGGCGGCGATGGTCCGCCTTGATCTCCAGGGACGCACGCCACCCGACCCCGCGCCACCGGCAGGGATCGTCCTGACCTCGTTCGCTGCCCGACCCGACCTCGCCGCCGCGATCCACGCCGTCGCGCTGGAGGCCTTCGCCGATATCCCGACCGAGGACGAGCCCCTTGACGTCGGCGATCTCGACGCGTTCGGCGCTCGCGACCTGGATCGTCCCGGGATCCCGCCCGACGGTCTCGCGATCGCCGTCGACGAGACGACCGGTGAGGTCGTCGGCTATGCCAGCCTCATCTTCCTGCCGGGATCGACCACGGTCGCCTGGCACGACATGACGGCCGTCCGGCGCGCCTGGCGCGGTCGCGGCATCGCCGGTGCCCTCAAGCGGGCGACGATCGCCTGGGCCATCGCCAACGGACTGACCGCGCTCGAGACCGGCAACGACCTCGACAACGGGCCGATGCGCGCGGTCAACCGGCGGCTGGGATATGCACCATTGCCCGACGAACTGCTCTTTCGGGGACCGCTTCTCCCCGCGCCCTGATCCGAATCGGAGTCACCTGATCCACGCTCGCGCGGCGATGCCCGCGGTCCGGCGCTCGAGATCGGCTCAGCGGCGGCGCTTGCGGTCGGCCAGGACCTCGCGCGCCGCGTTCCGTCCGGGCATCCCGGTCACGCCACCCCCGGGATGCGCCCCCGAACCGGCGAGGTACAGACCAGGGACCGGCATCCGGTATCGGGCATGCCCGAGGAGCGGACGCCAGGCAAAGAACGAATCGAGCCCAGGCTCCACGTGGAGTGGATGACCGCCGGTCAGGCCGTAGTCACGCTCCAGATCCGACGGGGTCAGCACCATCCGGGCCTTGACCCGCGAACCGAGCCCCGGTGCGACCGTCTCGAGCGTGCGGATGACCGCGTCGCCGAGGGCGTCGCGCTGACCGTCCCAGTCCCCATCACGTGGCGCCGTCGGAACCCACTGGACATGGGCGGACAGCACGTGGGTCCCGTTCGCTGCCGCCTGTACCAGCGAGGGGTCGGCGATCGACGGGATGGTCGCCTCGACCACGAACGACTGCGCAACACGCCCGTACTTGGTCGTGTCGAACACGCGCTCCATGGCATCGATGCCCGACGCCCCCACGAGGATCCTTCCGCGCAGCAACCGCGGGTCGGTGGCGGCCGGGAAGTCCGGGAGGCTATCGAGAACGAGGTTCACCTTGGCGGACGTGCCCGCGGTCCTCATGTTGCCGGCGCGCCAGCGCAGGCTCGGTCCGAGGACGACCGGATCCACCAGCGTCGTGAGCAGGCGCTTGGGGTCGATCCCGGCGACGACAGCCGGGGCATCGATCTCCTCGCCGGAGGCGAGTGCAACCCCGGTCGCCCGTCCATCCCGATCGGTGCGTACGGCGACCACCTCAACCCCGGTCCGGATCTCGGCACCGGCGGCACGGGCGGCACTCGCCAGGGCGTCGGCCAAAGCACCCGGTCCACCACGGGCAAGGACCGTCTCGCCCGAGGCCCCGCCATCGCTACCCGCCGCGTCGTCGAGCAGCACCTTGGTCGTGCCGGCGGACCACGGCGCCATCGACGTGTAGCGCACTCCGCGCCAGGCGATCGCGGCACGGACCGGGTCAGCACCGAACGACTCGGCGACATAGTCGGCGACGGCCATGGCCAGGACCCGCAGGATCGTCCGACCTGCGTCACGCCCCAGACCCTTGAAGGTACGTCCCAGACGCAGGCCCATCAGCGCATCGCCGAAACCTGGGTCCCGGACGTCGGGCGGCGTCTCCTCGCCGAGCTCAGCCAGGAACCGCGCCAGCGAACGGACCTGCGCATCGAAGCCAGGGTAGGCATCGGCGTCGGCATCGGACCATGAGCGGAGCGCCGCGACCGTCGCGGCGGTGTCGCGCCACAGGACCACCGAGCGGCCGTCCTCGCCGGGCGCGAACAGGCGCACCTCGGGCGCGATGAGTTCGAGTCCGTGGCGCTTCAGGTCGAGCTCGCGGGCCACCAGCGGCCGGAGACGCCCAACGGTGTGCGCGACGGCCGGCACGCGCACGCCACCGAGATCGGCGGTGTCGGCTGCTCCGCCGATCCGGTCACGGCGCTCCAAGACGAGTACGGACCGACCGGCCTTCGCCAGGTAGGCGGCGGTCACCAGGCCGTTGTGGCCAGCGCCAAGGACGATGGCGTCGTAGTTCGAGTTCGACATCTTCAAGCCGCCTTCCGTCCGCGCGAGCGCAGGACCTCGAGGGCGGCCAGCCGTCCGTTGGCTCCCATCAGCCCGCCGCCGGGATGCGTGGACGAGCCACTCAGCCAGAGATCGCGGATGGGTGTGCGGAACCGTGCGTAGCCCGGGACCGGCCGATTGAAGAACAGCTGCTCGAGACTCAGCTCACCCTGGAAGATGTTGCCCTCGGTCAGTCCGATCGTCCGCTCGATATCGAGCGGCGTCAGGACCTGACGGTCGATGATGATGTCGCGGATGTTCGGCGCGAACTCGGCGATCCGATCGATCAGCGCGTTCCCGAAGTCGTCGCGGTGGTCGTCCCACGTGCCGAGCGACGGGTCGAGCTTGTACGGCGCGTACTGGACGAAGCAGCTGATGACGTGCTTGCCGGGCGGTGCCATGGTCGGATCGACCAGCGTCGGGATGATCATGTCGATATACGGCTTGCGACTCCAGTGGCCGTACTTGGCGTCGTCGTATGCCTGCTCCATGTCGTCCATCGAGGGCGAGTAGGAGATGGCGCCGCGGAGGTGTTCGCCGGGACCAGGCAGGCAGGTGAAGTCCGGCAGGCGATCGACCGCCAGGTTGACCTTGCCCGACGATCCGCGGAACTTGAAGCGGCGGACCTCCGCCTCGAACGATGGATCCAGGGTCCCCGACTCGACGAGGTCGAGGAAGGTCACCTTGGCATCGACCGACGAGAGCACGACCGACGCATCGATCTCCTCGCCGTCGGCCAGGATCACGCCCGTGGCGCGGTCACCACGGGTCCGGATCCGGGCGACCGGCGCCTCAGTGCGGATCTCCGCCCCAAGGGCCCGGGCCGCGCTGGCGATCGACAGCGACACGCCGCCGGTCCCGCCCTTGGGGATGCCCCACGCCCGGAATGCCCCGTCGATCTCGCCCATGTAGTGGTGGAGCAGGACGTACGCCGTGCCCGGTGAGCGAATGCCCTGGTACGTGCCGATGATCCCCGATGCCGACATCGTCGCCTTGAGCGGATCCGTCTCGAACCACTGGTCGAGGAAGTCCGCCGCGCTCATCGTCATCAACTGGACGAAGACCGCCTGCTGGCGCTCGGAGAGCCGTCCGAAACTGCGGGCGAGTGCGGCGATCGGCAGGAGCGGTCGCGGATCGAGATCGGTCGGGTCGCCCGGCACGATGCCCAGGATCGGCTTGATGAAGCGGGCCATCTCGACCATCAGCTGGCCGTATTCCTCGTACGCCTCGGCGTCGTTGAGTGACCAGCGTCGGAGTTCGCGGACCGTGCGGCCGTGGTCGTTGACCCGCCACAGGTAGTCGCCGCCACCCCGCGCTGGACCCTCACCCGGACGGAGCGGGGTGAACGTTCCATCGAGCGGCAGGATGTCCAGACCGTGCTCCGGCAGACGCAGGTCGCGGATGATCTCCGGACGCAGCAGCGACACCACGTAACTCGCGACCGAGAACCGGAAACCCGGCACGATCTCCTCGGTCACGGCCGCCCCGCCCAGGACGTGGCGCTGTTCCAGGACGAGCGTGCGCATCCCTGCCCGGGCCAGATAGGCCGCGGACACCAGCCCGTTGTGCCCGCCTCCGATGATCACCGCGTCGTAGCGCCCGGCCACTCCACCTGCCTCACTATCCAGTCTGCATAGGTCCGATGCAGCGTACCCGAGCGGCGCCAACCGCGCGCGCCGGTCCCGCCGACGACCATTGGCGTACGTCGTGTGATACCGTGTGTGTATAGATCGCACACACGGAGGCACGGGGCGAAGATGGGTCTCGTTCGTACCAACATCACCCTGCCCGAGGAGACACTCGCCCTGATCGACGAGGTCGCCGGCCCGCGCGGCCGCAGCCGATACATCGCCGACGTGGTCACCCGCCAGGTGCGACGCGACAATGCCCGAGCTGTCTTCCGCAAGTACGCCGGCGCGTTCAAGGACTCCACGACCTGGGGGCGCACCGACGAGGAGGTCGCCGAGAACCTGCGCGCGCTCAGGGCGGAATGGGATCGACCATGGATCTGGGAGGATGCGGATGCGGCTGATACTCGACACGACCGTCCTGATCGACCTGTCACAGGGTCGAGCAGGCGCGCCAGAGCTCGTAGAGCAGCTGTTCAGCGAGCCGAATGACCTGTACACGTGCGATGTCGTGGTCGCCGAAGCTCTGTCTTCCGGCCCTGCGGCGGAGCGCGCCGCGATCCTGGCCCTGATCCGCGCCTTGGAGTACGTCTCGACATCACCGGATGCGGCAACCTGGGCAGCCGAGCAGCGGCGTACCCGGGGCGCCACCGGACCGCGGTCGCTCGGAGATGCCATCATCGGTGGCATCGCATGGTCGTTGGAGGCCACGGTCGTGACCCGCAACCCGCGCGACTTCGAGCGTCAGGGCGTCCCCGTCCTCGCCTACGGAGAGGCACCCCAGGGAGGATCGTGACGCCGAGCGGCGCAGGCGACGCCGAGCGGCGCAGGCGACGTCGGAGGTCGGCTGCAGCGGCGCGCCAGACCTCGATCCTCTGAGCCCGCCATACTTGGGGGCGTCACCCTGGAGGATCGAACGAGATGAGTGTCGGGACCGCGTTCCACCCACGGACCGCCCCGTTGAACCGCAAGATGCAATGGCGTGAGTGGTCGGGCTACTACGCCTCGTCCACGTATGCCGACTTCCATGACATCGAGTACAACGCGATCCGCGAGGCGGCCGCGGTCATCGACGTCAGCCCGCTGTACAAGTACCGCATCGGTGGGTCGGACGCAGCTCGTCTAGTCGACCGGGTCATCACCCGTGATGCCACCAGGCTCACCCCGGGTCGTGTCTTCTACACCCCGTGGTGCGACGAGTACGGCAAGGTCATCGACGACGGGACCGTCCATCATCTCGACGACGGCACGTTCCGCTGGACCGCGGCCGATCCCCAGTTGCGCTGGCTCAGGATGAACTCGGCCGGCCTCGACGTCACGGTCAGCGACGAGTCGGAGGCGATCGCCGCCCTTGCTCTCCAGGGTCCGTGCAGCCGCGACGTGCTTGAGGCGGCGACCGGCACGTCGTTCACCGACCTGCGCTACTTCCGCCGTCGAGCGGCGACCATCGGCAAGGTCAAGGTGGACGTCAGCCGGACGGGCTACACCGGCGATCTGGGCTATGAGCTGTGGATCCCGGCAGCCTCGGCGACGACCGTCTGGGATCGGCTGATGGAGGTCGGGGGCGCCTGGGCGATCCGGCCGGCCGGGATGCTCGCGCTGGACGTCACGCGCCTCGAGGCCGGGCTGATCCTGCTCGAGGTCGACTACACGTCGTCGCGACACGCCATGAACCCGGAGCAGAACTTCAGCCCGGCGGAGATCGGGCTCGGACGCCTCGTGGACCTCGATACCGGCGACTTCGTCGGACGCCACGCCCTGGCGGCGGAAGCGGAACGTGGCGGTCCCCCTCGCCGGCTGGTCGGGCTGACCCTCGACTGGTACGGGATCGAGGCGTTGTACGACGCACAGGGGATCCCACCTGCGATCTCACCGACCGTAGACCGGTCTGCGCGCCCGGTCTTCGAGGGTGGTCGCCAGGTCGGCAAGGCAACCTCACTCGGCTGGAGCCCGATCCTCAAGCAGGCGATCGCGCTGGCGACCGTCCCTGCCCGCTACGAGCCGGTCGGCTCGCAGCTCGAGGTGGAGTGGACCGTTGAGGGGCGTCGCGGTCGAGTCCCCGCGGTGGTGACCGATCTGCCCTTCCTCGATCTCGCGCGCAAGCGCGCCTGAACCGCCAGGGATGCACAGCGTGACCGACCCGACCATCCCGACGCGGCCCGGCGCTCGGACCATGTCTCCGGCCGATGCCGCCGAGTACGACTCACCACGGAACGTCCGGGCGCGGGCCAAGGGCTTGCCAGGTGCGGCCATCACCGGCGGCGACGACCCCGACATCGGACCGGCCCTGGCCCAGGATCGTCGGCTGTCGCGCTGGCTGATCGCGATGGTCATCTCGATCGTCGGGGCGGGTTTCGTCCTGGGCGTCGTGATCGCCATCGTCGGGACGGCCGCTCGCTAGAGATGAAGGCGATCAAGGCCGGCCTGCCATCCGCGACCATCGACCCGTCAGTCTGGGTCGAAGCCCATGACGAGCTCGTCGCGCTGTTGCGCGACCTGATCCGGATCCCATCGGTGAACCCGCCACCGGCCGATGCGCCCGATGGCGAGTCACGCGTCGCCCGACTCCTCGCCGACCGCCTTGAAGCCCTCGGGCTGGAACCTGGACTCGTCGAGCCGGTCCCTGGCCGCGGCTCGGTCCATGCCCGTCTTCGCGGCGACGGGACGGGTGGTGAACCGTTCCTCCTCCTCTCGCACCTGGATGTCGTCCCGGCACCCCCGGAGCGCTGGACCCATCAGCCGTTCGCGGCGGACGTCGCCGATGGCTATGTCTGGGGACGCGGCGCGGTCGACATGAAGGGGATGGTCGCCCTGGAGATGGGCGTCATCGCCCGGTTGGTGGCTGAGGCACGCGCGGCCGGACGGGACCCGGCACGCGATCCCATCCCGGGACTTCGTCGCGACGTCCTGTTCACCTGCAC
>CAYNGM010000105.1:0-7279 GCA_964396565.1 uncultured Anaerolineaceae bacterium
CCGCCGTCGGAGTTCGTGCATCGGGACATAGGGTCGGCTCTTGATGAAGCGTCGGAGCTGTGGCGCGGTGCAGCCGAGCGAGCCGTTGCCGCCTGGCGAATGCCCGTTCTGGGGGCCCGAGGTCCGGGGGTTTGCGGCCTGGGGGATGGCGGCAGGGGGCCCCGCTGCAGGCGTGACCGGAACCTGTGACTGACCGACCGATACCGGCACGACCGGCGCCGGCCGATCGGGGTGAGCCTGCGTGTTTGAGTCACCAACATCCAGAGCACTCGGAGTCGGTGTCCCTGCCGTCTTCGGACGTGAGTCGAGCGTGGGATCCACCGGCGACGGCTTGGCGGTCGCCGCCGTCTCCGTCGCGGTCCGCGGGCCCTCCGGACGCGGCCGTCCATGACGCCGACCGTGGTGACGCCGACTCATCGGTCGGTGTCCCCGGATCGGACGTGCCGGGTCCGTTGGGCGGCGACGGCCTGTCGCCGGATCGTGCTGGGCATCAGGTCTTTCGTGGTGGTGGACCGCACGCGCGGAACGTCCGCCGATGATACCGCAGGCCCCCGAACTGGCCCACCAGGCTCAGCCGTCGACGACCATCAACGCCCGGGGTGCATGGTTGAGGACGAGCGGCCCAGCCTCGCCGCAGACGACGATGTCCTCGATCCGTGCGCCGTACTCACCGGCCAGATAGATGCCGGGCTCCACGCTGAAGGCCATGCCCGGCGCCAGTGGCAGCGTGTTGCCGGCGACCATGTACGGCTCCTCGTGGCTCTCGAGCCCGATGCCGTGGCCGGTCCGGTGGATGAACGCGTCCCCGTAGCCTGCAGCACTGATAGGGTCGCGGGCCGAAGCATCGATCGCCTCGCAAGGGACGTCCGGACCGACGGCATCGACGGCCGCCGCCTGCGCCTTGGCAAGAACCCGGTACAGGTCCAGGAATCGCGCATCGGGCCCCTTCGCGGCGTCGCCGCCGGTGACCCACAGGACGCGGGTGATGTCGGATCCGTAGCCGCCCAGTCGGCCCCCGATATCGAGCACGATCGGCTCGCCGGCTCCGATGATCCTGTCCGAGGCATCGTGATGGGGCGATGCCGAGTTGGGCCCGCTGCCGACGATCGCGAAGCTCGTCTCCTCGTGCCCCTCGGCGATGAGGCGCTCGCGGACTTCGCGCGCGACGTCGACCTCGGTCCGGCCGACCAGCTGGCCGGACGCGATCTGGGCGACGACCCGATCGGCTGCCTCGGCCGCGAGTCGGAGCAGGCCGATCTCGTCAGGATCCTTGTGCATGCGCAGATCACGCAGGACGGTCGAGGCCAGGCTCACCCGACTGCCAGGGCCGAGGAGGGCCTGCAGCCGCAGGAGGTGCAGGGCCGACATCGAGTCCGACACGGCGACCGGTCGACCGGCGAGCTCTTCCACCGCCAGCGGATACGGGTCCTCGGTCTCGGTCCATGTCCGGATCTCGACGGGCGTTCGGACACCGGCCTCCGCCGCTGCCAGCTCCAGTCTGGGCACGATCAGGAACGGCGGACTCCCAGCACGGATGACGAGCAGCGTCAGCCGCTCGAGCGGGAGCGCCTCGTAGCCCGTGAGATAGCGCAGGTCCGAACCGACTCCGATCAGCAGGGCCGCCAAACCGGCCGCTCCGGTCGCTTCGCTGGCTCTATCGAGACGATCGGCATAGCGTGAAGCCGGGATCATCGGGCGGGCCGTCATCGCGATGCGCGGCCGTCTGGCTGCGTCAACGCCGGTTCGCCTCGAGGCCAGCCAGGAACGAGGTGACGACGGCCGGGCCATCACTCGCCAGCTTCCGGTAGGCGAGCACGCGGAGCGCCCCTGCGGCACGCGCCGCCTTGCGGGCATCGACGTCATCATGCTGGCCGACCGCCAGGATCGGGATGACCGCCGCCGAGATTCGTGCGACGACGGCCAGGCCGTCATAGGCCCGACCCCCGAGGTCCACGATCGCGGCCGACGCGCCACCTTCGGCAAGGGCCTCATCGAGGCGCCCGGGTGTGGTGGCTCGGATCGGCCGCGCCCCGGCCGCCGTGACTGAACTCGTGAGTCGCTCCGCCCAGATCAGGTCGTCGGCGACCACGATCACGGATAGGTCGGGCGCCCCGGACGTCGTCGGTCCGGCCGGTGTCATCGCCTCGGTCGATGGTGTGGGCTCGGACCCGACCTCGGAGTCGATCGCGGTCACCTCAGCCGATGACGGTAGCGAGGTGCCGGAAGACGTCCCGCGCGGTAACGACGCCGGTCGGGCGTCCGTCCTCGACGATCGGGATGTGGCGGAAGCCACCGATGGCCATCTTGTGGATCGCCACCGCGATCGGGTCATCGTGACGCAGGACGACCGGATCGGCGGTCATGAACTCGCTCACCGGGGTCGCCCCGAACGACTTCCCGGCGGCCTTGAGCACGGCGTCACGCTCGGTGAAGATCCCGACCAGTCGGTCGTCCGCCATCACCAGCGCGCAGTCGCTCGATGTCTCGCGCATCCGGGCGATGACGTCGTCGAGAAGGGCGTCCGGAGCAACGGACAGGGGTGCCGGTGCACCAAGCTCATCGAGGTGCTCGCCCATCAGCCGACCGTGGAAGGACGCGGTCTCCTGGGGCACGTCGTGTCCCGCCAGATCGGCCCCGCAGTTGTCGCACAGGTCGGCCCCGGTCAGGTAGTCGGTCCCGCACACCGGGCAGGTCAGCCGCATCGAAATCTCCTGATCAGCCTGTGATCGTCCGAGCGATCATCGGTCCGCGACCGTCCAGGTCTCTCCCCCACGCAGGATCCTGGCCAGGTCGCCAGCACCGGACTTGGCGACCGCCCCGTCGATCTGGTCCTGGATCAGGTGATCGTGCGTCGGGCGACTCGTCGCCCGCAGGACGCCGACCGGTACCGGGAACTCGGGCCAGAACATGCGTGACAACATCAGTGCCAGGTACGGGTCCTCGGCGGTCTCGTCGTGGACCAGCAGGTCCGCCTCCGTCACGCCGTCCCGGCCGATGGTCACGACCTCCGGATGGAGGCCGCGCAGACGGATGCCCTTGTCGCGATCCTTGCCGAAGATCATCGGCTTGCCGTGTTCGAGCACCAGCATGCGGTCCTCGCGGACCTCGCGATCGGTGAATTCCTTCCATGCCCCATCGTTGAAGATGTTGCAGTTCTGGAGGACTTCCACGAAGCACGATCCGGTGTGGCGACCGGCGCGCTCGAGCGTCGTCTGGAGGTGTTCGGTGTGGGTGTCCACGGAGCGCGCCACGAACGAGGCCTCGGCGGCCAGGGCGATGGTCAATGGCATGATCGGCGTGTCCACCGAGCCCATAGGCGTCGACTTCGTGCGCTTGCCGAACTCCGAGGTGGGGCTCGCCTGACCCTTTGTCAACCCGTAGATGCGGTTGTTGAACATGATCAGGTTGATGTCCACGTTGCGACGCATCGAGTGCAGGACGTGGTTGCCGCCGATGGATAGGGCATCACCGTCGCCGGTTATGACCCAGACCATCAGCTCCGGGCGCGCTGCCTTGAGACCGGTGGCGAGAGCCGGCGCACGGCCGTGGATCGAATGGAAGCCGTAGGTGTTCATGTAGTACGGCAGGCGACCCGAGCAGCCGATCCCGGAGATGAAGACGATGTCCTCCTTCCGGTAGCCGAAGTCGGGCATCACCTTCTGGGTCTGGGCCAGGATGGAGTAGTCGCCACAGCCGGGGCACCAGCGGACTTCCTGGTCCGACACGAAGTCCTTGCGGGTCAACTGGATGACCCGCTCATTCTCCGGGCTGAGTGCGGGCGGGGCTGCGGGAGCCGGGGAAGCACCCCCGGCTGAGGTGCCGGCAGGTGAGGCGCCGGTCCCGTTCGTCGATTCGGTCATCAGACCATCTCCCCGAGGAGGCGCTCCGCCTCCGTGACGATCTCCGCGATGCGGAACGGCTTGCCCCGCACCTTGTCATAGCCGACCGCGTCCACCAGGTAGGCGGACCGGATGAGCATCAGCAGTTGGCCGAGGTTGACCTCCGGGACCAGCACGCGCCGATACGAACCGAGGACCTCGGCGGTGTTTGCCGGGAACGGGTTGAGGTGGCGCAGGTGTGCGTGGGCCACGGATCGACCGTCGGCCTGGAGCCGCTCGACCGCCGACCGTATGGCTCCGTACGTCGAGCCCCAGCCGAGGATGAGCAGGTCGCCGCGCTCGAGTCCGTGGACCTCGAGCGCCTGGATGTCGCGGGCGATCCCCGCCACCTTGGCCGCGCGGTACTGCTGCATCCGGTGGTGGTTCTCAGGGTCGTAGCTGACGTTGCCGGTGACATCGGCCTTCTCGAGGCCACCGATGCGGTGCTCCAGACCAGGCGTGCCGGGAATGGCCCACGGACGCGACAGCGTCTCCGGGTCGCGCTGGTAGGGCCGGAACGTGGCAACGTCGGTGGCGTTGGGGACGGCGATCGAAGGCAGGTCGTCGATGGACGGGATCAGCCACGGCTCCGATCCATTGGCCAGGAAGGCGTCCGAGAGGAAGACCACCGGAGTCATGTACTTGAGCGCGAGCCGCGTGGCCTCGATGGCGAGGTCGAAGCACTCGCCAGGGGTCGCCGGGGCGACCACGGGAAGTGGTGCATCACCGTTGCGACCGAACATGACCTGGAGAAGGTCGGCCTGTTCGACCTTGGTCGGCATGCCCGTGGATGGTCCGGCGCGCTGGACATCCACGACGACCAGCGGCAATTCGGTCATCAGGGCAAGGCCCATCGCCTCGCTCTTGAGGGCGATGCCCGGACCGGAGCTCGCGGTCAGCCCGATCGCCCCGCCGTAGCTCGCTCCGATCGCTGCGCCGATGGCGGCGATCTCGTCCTCTGCCTGGAACGTCTTGACCCCGAATGACTTGTAGCTCGACAGCAGGTGCAGGATGTCGCTGGCCGGGGTGATCGGGTACGAGCCGTAGAAGAGCTGACGATCGGCGAGGCGGGACGCGGCCAGGAAGCCGAGTGCCGTCGCCTCGTTGCCGGTGATGTTTCGATAAGTGCCGGGCGGCAGCTTGGCGGGGCGCACCCGGTAGTGGGTGTGGAACATCTCGGTCGTCTCGCCGAACGCGTAGCCGGCCTTGAGCGCCCGCTTGTTGGCCTCGGCGATGACCGGTCGAGCCCCGAACTTCGCATCGATCCAGGCGATGGTCGGGTCCATGCTCCGTTCGTACAGCCAGAACATGAGGCCCAGGGCGAAGAAGTTCTTGGTCAGATCCTTCTGCTTGGTCGTCATCTCCAGCCCATCGAGCGAGCGCTCGTTGAGCGTCGAGATGGGGATCTCGAAGGTGACGTACGACTTGAGCGAGCCGTCGGTCAGCGGGTTCGACGCATAGGCCGCCTTGTTGAGGTTGGTCGTCGTGAACGCATCGCTGTTGACGATCAGGGCGCCGCCGGCCGGCAGATCGCCGATGTTGGTCTTGAGCGCCGCCGGGTTCATGGCGACCAGGACGTCGGGCTGGTCGCCCGGTGTGTGGATATCGGTCGAGCTGAAGCTGATCTGGAAGCCGCTCACCCCGGGCAGCGAGCCGGCGGGAGCGCGGATCTCCGCCGGGTAGTCGGGCAGGGTGCTGATGTCGTTGCCGAAGACGGCTGCCGTCCTGGTGAACTGGGTGCCCGTAAGCTGCATGCCGTCGCCGGAGTCGCCGGCAAAGCGGATCGTGACCCGCTCGAGTTCCTGGGTCGAGAGGTCCGCCTCCCTGGTCGTCGTGGTCACGCCCCTTCCGGCTCCTTCATGCGCTGGTGTGGCCGAGGCGGGAGGTTCAGCAGCTCCTCCGGGAACGACTCGGCCAGGTACTTGAGGATGTCCTGCTGTCGGATGACACCGATGAGACGCCCATCGCCATCGATCATCGGCACGTTGCGGTAGCGACCGGTCTGCATCAGGTCGATGGCGTCGCGGATGCTCCCCTCGGGATCGAGCGTCCGCGGATCTCGAGTCATCAGCGTCTCGACGGGCTGGCCGAGGTCGGCTTTCTCGGCGAGGATCCGCGCGAAGATGTCGCGCTCGGTCAGCACCCCGAGGAGGCGGCCGTCGTCATCGCACACGAACACGGAGTCGCCGGTCCCGGAGCGCTGGATCGTGGCGATGCAGTCGGCAAGACTGGTCCGCGGCGCCACCGACAGCGGTCGGCGTCGATGCAGCACGCGCAGGCGCTCTTCGGTCAGGGCGGGGACGCGCCGGGCGACGGCGCGCTCGGAGAGGTCGGTCACGGTGGCAAGTGTAGTCCGTGTCGCGGGAACCGGACGCGAGCGTGGGCCGAACGCAAGCGTAGCCCGTCCTGTGTCCACGCCCAGCGGGCACACAGACCCGTCGGCTGCTAGCCTCGACGGTCGATGGATCGCAGTCGTCTCCTGGGCATCGGGCTGGTGGTCGTTGCCGGCGCGAGCTTCGCGTCGGGATCGATCTTCGCCACGCTTACCTACGCCGAGGGCCTCGACTGGCTGACCCTGATGTGGTGGCGCTTCCTGATGGGTGCGGCACTTGCCTGGATCTGGGTGCTGTCCTCGTCAACGCGGCGGGGCGTGATCAGGCACATGCCACGTCGCCAGGTCTTCATCGCGCTCGGACTCGGCGCCCTCTACTCGGGCAACGCGGGAACCTATTACGCGGGTATCGAGACCGTTCCGGCTGCCCTCGCCGGTGTCCTTGTGTACATCTACCCGGTCTTCGTCGCGCTGCTTTCCCTGCGCTTTGCGACACGACTTCCCGGGCGACGCCCGTGGATCGCGCTCGGCCTCGCCATCGCTGGCGTCATCCTGGCGCTCGGCGGAGTCGAGGTCAGCGCCGATCTGTCCACGACCGGGCTGCTGCTCATCCTCGCGTCAGCGGCGATCTACTCGGTCTGGATCGTGCTCTCGGCACGCCTGTCCGGCGAGCGACGCGATCGCCTGGGACACCAGTCACCGGATGCCGCAAGCGCCGCCGGGAATGCCGCGGTCACGACGGCACTGATGATGGCCGCCACGGCGACGGTCTTCGCGGTGATGGCTCTCGTCGGGGGACGATCGCTGTCACCGGCGTCCATCCCGGGGGACGCCTGGCCATACCTTCTCGGGATCGGCTTCATCGCCTCATTCGTCGCCATCCAGACGCTCTACGCCGGGGCCCGCCGGATAGGTGCGGCGCAGGCCGCCCTGATCAGCACCACCGAGCCGCTGTTCATCGTGGTCCTCGCCTACATCTTCCTTGACCAGCGGCTGTCTCCGATCCAGCTGGTCGGAGCCTCGCTGATCCTGGTCGGGGTGATCGTCGCTCAGACGGCGCCGCGGCCAC
>CAYNGM010000106.1:0-5294 GCA_964396565.1 uncultured Anaerolineaceae bacterium
GACTCGGATCCGACCGCACCGACCGCCCCGAACGACCCGACCGCCACCAGCGCCCCCGATGACGAGGCGACCGCCCCGGACATCCTGCCCCACCACGTCGCGATCATCATGGACGGCAATCGCCGCTGGGCCCGCCTCCGGGACCTGCCGGAACTCGAGGGGCATGCCGCAGGCGTGGAGGCCATCCGCGAGGTCCTCCGCCATGCCGTTCGACGCGGCATACGCGTCCTGACCCTGTACGCATTCAGCCGTGAGAACTGGGCCCGGACCGATGACGAGGTCGCCGGCCTGTTCGGGCTCCTCGAGAGCGCGATCCGCAGCGAGACCGACGAACTGCGCTCCCAGGGGGTCCGAGTCCAGCTGCTCGGACGCCGTGACGAGCTTCCGGGCGAGACGCGCCGGTCCATCGAGGAAGCCCTGAAGGCGACCGCGGACGGCGACCGACTCGTCCTCAACATCGCCTTCAACTACGCCGGGCGGACCGAACTCGTAGACGCGGTCCGCCGGATCGTGGCATCGGGGATGGCTGCCGGAGAGGTTGACGAGGCCACCATCAGCGACGCCCTGTACACCGCCGGCACACCAGATCCGGACCTCGTCATCCGGACCGGTGGCGAGCAGCGCCTGTCCAACTTCCTGATCTGGCAGTCTGCGTATGCCGAGTTCTACCTGTGCGACACCCTGTGGCCGGACTTCGGTCCCGAGGCTCTTGATGCCGCCCTGGAGGAATACGCCAGCCGCCAGCGTCGGTACGGTCGGTAGGGGCACGATGCGCCAGCGCGCCATCACCGCCGCCTTCCTTGTCCCGATCCTCCTGGTCGTCCTGGCCCTCGGTGGGGTCGTCCTGGCCGCCGCGATAGCCCTCATCACCGTTCTCGCCGCGCGCGAGGTCTTTATCCTCCTGCGCGCTGCGGGTCACCCGAATCTCCCGCTCCTGGGCGTGGTCCTGGCGC
Source organism: uncultured Anaerolineaceae bacterium (assembly GCA_964396565.1). Taxonomy (GTDB): domain Bacteria; phylum Chloroflexota; class Limnocylindria; order Limnocylindrales; family CSP1-4; genus SPCO01. Next base: position 954 of record CAYNGM010000106.1, read on the forward strand.
TCCTGGTCATCGTCGACGCCACATTCCCGGACGTCCTCGAGGGGTCGGGGCTGCTGCTCATGGGTGTGGGCATCGTGCTGATCGCCGTCGCGTCGTTCCCGATCCCCGATCCTCGCGACGGGCTCGCGACGTGGATCGCGACCGTGTTCGGCGCCCTGTACGTGAGCCTGCTGGCTTTCGTCGTCAGGCTCGGCAACTCCGCGCCGGCGGTGCCCACCGATGCGCCGCTCGGGGTCCTCGGTGCGGAGCGCGGCTGGATCCTCCTGCTGATCCTCGCGGTCTGGTCGTACGACACCGGGGCGTATCTCGTGGGCAAGCAGTTCGGCCGGGAGAAGTTCCTGACCCATATCTCGCCGTCCAAGACCTATGCCGGGCTGATCGGTGGTGTCGTGGCGACCACACTGGTCGTCGGTGTCTTCCTGTGGGGTCTCGGCCAGAACCCGCTCCATGCGGTCATCCTGGGCCCGATCACGGCTCTCGCCGCGCAGGCCGGCGACCTCGCCGAGTCCATGCTCAAGCGAGCGGCCGGTGCCAAGGACTCTAGTGAGCTGATCCCGGGGCACGGCGGGATGCTCGACCGCGTGGACTCGTTCCTGTTCGCCGCCCCGATCCTGACCCTGTATGCCGTCGCCATCATCCGCTGAGGCCGGGCCCGAAGGCGACGCCGGGATCGGGCGCGTGACGAACGGGAGCGGCAAGCCGACGAGTGGTCCAAAGCGAGTCGCCCTGCTCGGGTCGGCCGGCTCGATCGGACGTCAGGCGGTCGACGTCCTGGCTGCCCTGCCGGAGCGGTTCCAGGTGGTCGCCCTGGCCACCGGCTCGAATGCGGAAGTCCTTGCCGAACAGGCGGATCGTCTCGGCGTTCGCACCACCGCGATCGGTCCGTCCGATACGGCCCTGGTGGAGTTGGCCACCCGCGACGACGTGGACATCGTCGTGGTTGCCACCGGCGGGATCGTCAGCCTGCGCCCCGTTCTGGCCGCCCTCGATGCGGGCAAGGTGGTAGCCACTGCCAACAAGGAGACGCTGGTCGCCGGCGGGCACCTGGTGATGCCGGCGGCACGACGCCTGGCAGCAAATCGCGCCGACGCCGATGCGACTGATCCATATGCCAACCCGCTTGCCTGGTTGCGCCCTATCGACTCCGAGCACTCGGCGATCTGGCAATGCCTCGTGGGTGAGCCTGGGGGCTCCGTCGCTGCGCTCATCCTGACGGCATCCGGCGGGCCATTCCTGGACGCGACCGAAGACGAACTGGCGAATGTGACCGTTCAGGCCGCCCTGCGCCATCCGACCTGGACGATGGGCGCGAAGATCACCATCGACTCGGCGACCCTCGCCAACAAGGGGCTGGAGGTCATCGAGGCACACTGGCTGTACGATGTCGCCTACGACGCCATCGAGGTGGTCATCCACCCGCAGAGCGTCGTCCACTCGGCCGTCCGGTTCGTGGATGGCTCCCTCAAGGCCCAACTGGGCACCCCTGACATGCGACTACCCATCCAATACGCCATGACCCATCCGGACCGGGCACCATCACCGACCGCTCCGCCCGATCTCATCGCGAGCGGCCGGCTCGATTTCAGGGCGCCCGACGAGAACCGCTTCCCGGCCCTGCGCATCGCTCGCGAGGCAGGGATCGCGGGACCGCGCGCCTCGGCGGCCCTGATCGCGGCGGACGACGTCGCGGTCCGGCGCTTCCTCGACGGCACGCTCGACTTCCCGGGGATCACGCGCCTGCTCGAGTCGGCGGTGGAACGGTTCGGTGGATCCGGTGATGACCCGCCCGACGTCGAGGGCCTGATCGCGCTGGACGCGGAGGTGCGTGCCGCATTCGCGACCGACACACCCGGAGCCCGATCGTGACCGGCCTCCTTCAGTCGATCATCACGATCGTCCTGTTCATCCTCATCCTCGGGGTCCTCGTGGTCATCCACGAGCTCGGCCACTTCGTGACCGCCAGACTCGCCAACGTGCGCGTACTCGAGTTCGGGGTCGGCTTCCCGCCGCGAGCGAAGGTGCTCCGCGTCGGGCCACCATCACCGGCCGATGTCGAGTCGGCGGTGACCGCTCGGGCCAGGGCCCTCGCTCTTGCCGGCGACGACGCCCGTCGACGCGACGAGATCCTCGACGAGGAACCGGCGACCCCGACCGGTACCGTCTACACGCTCAACTGGCTGCCGATCGGCGGCTTCGTGAAGCTCGATGGCGAAGACGGCGAGGGAGCGGACGACCCGCGATCCTTCTCCGCCAAGTCGTGGCCAACCAAGATGCTCATCCTCGTTGCCGGCGTGGCCATGAACATCGCCCTGGCCTTCGTGATCTTCACCGGGATCGCCCTCGGTGGCGACCCGACCATCGGGATCACGATCGGCACGGTCGAGCCCGGCTCGCCGGCGGCGGCGGCCGGGATCGAGCCAGGTGACACGCTGGTCAGCATCGACGGCGAGGTCTACGGTGCATTCTCCGGAGAGAGCCTCCTCGCCGACCTGCGCGCGAATGCCGGCCAGACCGTGCAACTCGGCATCGAGACCGCCGCTGGCACCATGGAGACCGTCACGGTCACGCTACGTGACCCGGCCGAGATCAGTGCGCAGCAAGGCGCACTTGGTGTCGGTGATCTGTCGGCGACCACGACCAGCCAGTCGATCAGCTACTCACCGGCCGAGGCCGTGGCCATCGGGGCGCAGCGAACCGCGGACGCTCTCGGCTTGATCTGGCGTGGCCTCGGCGAGCTGGCCAGCTCCATCGTCGAGGACCCGACCCAGCCACCGCCGGTGGCCGGGCCGGTCGGCATCGCCACCCAGATCGGCGACGTGTTCTGGCAGCTCGGACCGATCGTCACGCTGTACGTAGCGGGCATCCTGTCGGCCAACCTCGCGGTCGTGAACATCCTGCCGTTCCCGCCTCTCGATGGTGGCCGGATGCTGATGATCACCCTCAAGCGCCTGTTCGGCGCCCGGATCAGCCTGCGCGCGGAGCAGCTCACCTACATGGTCGGGTTCGTGTTCCTGTTCGCCTTCCTGATCTGGATAACCGGGTTCGACATCATCCGGAGCCTCTCCCGAGGTTCATAGGCGGCCGATGACCTCGCCCGACCAGCTGCGTCCGCGGCGCAGGCCGACCGTGTCGGTCGATGTCGGCGGCGTCCTCGTGGGGAGTGCGCACCCGGTGGTCGTCCAGTCGATGACCAACACCGACACCGCGAACCCCGACTCGACCGCCATCCAGGTCGCCCGGCTCGCCCACGCCGGCTCGCAGTTGGTCAGGGTCACGGTCAACACGGAGGAGGCGGCTGCGGCGGTCCCGGAGATGGTGGCCAAGGTTCGGGGGCTTGGTGTGGACGTTCCGATCGTCGGCGACTTCCACTACAACGGGCACAAGCTGCTGGTCGAGTACCCGGATATGGCGGCCGCCCTCGCCAAGTACCGGATCAACCCCGGGAATGTCGGGGCGAAGCGTCACGACGAGCACTTCGCCACCATCATCCGGGTCGCCATCGAGAACGACAAGCCGGTTCGCATCGGGGTCAACTGGGGCTCGCTCGACCAGGCGATCCTGACCGAGCTGATGGACGCCAATGCGGGAGCCAGCGAGCCGCGCGACGCCCGCGACGTGATGATCGAGGCGATGCTCCAGTCCGCCCTCCGTTCGGCGGAGCTGGCCGAGCAGACGGGACTTCGTCACGACCGGGTGATCATCAGCGCCAAGGTCAGCAACGTCCGGGACCTCGTCGACGTCTACCGACTGCTCGCCGCGCGCTGCGACTACCCGCTGCACCTGGGTCTGACCGAGGCGGGTCTGGGTGACAAGGGCGTGATTGCTTCGACCGCCGGACTCGCCATCCTGCTCGATGAGGGCATCGGCGACACCATCCGCGTCTCACTGACCCCGGAGCCCGGCGCGCCCCGGGAGCGCGAGGTGGAGGTCGCCCAGCAGATCCTCCAGTCGATGGGGATGCGCTCGTTCCTGCCGCAGGTGTCCGCCTGTCCCGGTTGTGGTCGCACGACCAGCACCTTCTTCCAGGAGATGGCCCTCCAGATCCAGACGCATCTCAAGGAGCAGATGCCGGTCTGGCGCGAGACCCACCCGGGAGTCGAGGAACTGCGGGTCGCAGTGATGGGCTGCGTCGTCAACGGTCCTGGCGAGTCGAAGCACGCTGACATCGGGATCAGTCTGCCGGGCACCTTCGAGGAGCCGGTCGCGCCCGTGTTCATCGATGGCCGGCTCGACCGGACGCTCCGCGGCGACGGGCTGGTCGACGAGTTCATCGGGATCCTCGAGGACTACGTCGCGCGACGGTTTCCTGGTCCGTTTCCGGTCGCGCGACCCTGACGGGCG
>CAYNGM010000106.1:5394-7259 GCA_964396565.1 uncultured Anaerolineaceae bacterium
CTACGTCGCGCGACGGTTTCCTGGTCCGTTTCCGGTCGCGCGACCCTGACGGGCGGGTGTCGCGACCCTGACGGGCGGATGGTCCGTCCACGCACCCGGGTGTATACTCCGCGCAACTGAACGGCCGCTCCGCGACGTGGGTGACCCCCACGTCTCTTTGTGAGCGGCCTTGTTTCGCGACCGCAACGCAGCAGGGGAGGCGATCATGAGCCGAGACTTCGTTGGCGCTCTCCTCCAGCTCAACGCGGAGAAGCAGGTCTCCCGCGAGCAACTGATCGCGGCCGTCGAGGACGGTATCCAGTCCGCCTATCGGCGGGTCGCCGGCGACGAGGACATCCACGTCCAGATTGATGCAGAGTCCGGCAAGATCCGGGTCTTCCGGGCGCGGCGCGTCGTGGACGAGATCGAGGACGAGCTGACGGAGCTGACCGTCGATGCCGCGAAGACCTACGACCCGAGTGCCAAGGTCGGCGACCTGGTCGAGACGGAGCAGCTCGACGGCGATGTCTTCGGTCGCATCGGTGCCCAGACCGCCAAGCAGATCGTCCTTCAGCGCATCCGCGAGGTCGAGCGCGACCAGGTCTTCGACCAGTTCGCGAACCGTGAGGGCGAGCTGATCACCGGGACCGTCAACCGGGTCGAGCCACGGGCGATCATCCTCGACGTCGGCAAGAACGTCGAGGCGATCCTGGCCACGACCGAGCAGAGCGCCATCGAGCACTACCGGATCGGACAGAACGTCAAGGCATTCGTGCTGGAGGTGCGTCGTTCCGTCCGTGGCCCCCAGATCTTCGTCAGTCGAACGCACAAGGGTTTTCTGCGTCGCCTGTTCGAGCTCGAGGTGCCCGAGATCCACGGTGGGACCGTCGAGATCAAGGCGATCGCGCGCGAGGCCGGGAGTCGTTCCAAAGTGGCGGTGGCATCGCGCCAGGAGGGTCTCGACCCCGTCGGGGCGACGGTCGGCCAGCGCGGCGCGCGTGTCCAGGCGGTGGTCGCGGAGCTCTCCGGCGAGAAGATCGACGTGATCCCATGGAGCGAGGACCCGGCGGTCTTCGTCGCCAACGCCCTCAGCCCGGCCCAGGTCCTCTCGGTCGACATCGACGAGGAGCACCGCATCGCCAGCGTCACGGTTCCTGAGCGGATGCTCTCACTGGCCATCGGGCGGGAGGGCCAGAATGCACGTCTGGCCGCGCGTCTTACCGGCTGGCGTATCGACATCCGAAGCGACGTTTCCGTCGCCGAGGCCAGGGCGGCAGCGGCCGAGGCGGCCGACCGGCCGGAGGTCCCGACTGACGGGGCGACCGTGCCTGATCCGACCGATCAGGCCGAGACCGCTGACGGGCCGGAGGCCGAAGGTCCGGTCGCCAAGCCCAAGCGCGCCACGAAGAAGAAGGCGGCCGGTACCGCCGGTACCGCCGGATCCGACCCCGTCCCCGAGGCCGAGGCAGAAGAGGTGGCGCCGTAGCCGCGCCGAGCGCAGCGATCGCCGGCAGCGGGACGGCGTCCCGTGTCCCGGCACGGACCTGCGTAGCCTGCCGAAGCACGCGAACCAAGCGCGAGCTCGTTCGACTCGTTCGGACACCGGATGGGCGGGTCATCGTGGATGACGCCGGGAGGGTCGCCGGACGCGGTGCGTACGTCTGTCGGACGGCGAGCTGCCTGACCATAGCCAACACCCGCGGGGCCCTGTCCAGGGCGCTCGCGACCCAGGTTCCCACGGCGCTCCTCGCGAGCATCGACCTTGGGACCGATACGAACCACGACATCATCGAAGGAGGAGCCCGTGGCCAGGAGTAGGAGCGGCACCCGAGGCCGACGCGGCCCTCGCAAGCCACCGCGCAGGGACGGCGCATTCGCCGCCCCCG
>CAYNGM010000107.1:0-6354 GCA_964396565.1 uncultured Anaerolineaceae bacterium
GCTCGCTGAGCAACGCGAGCTGCCGACGCGCGTCAGTCGATGCGACCATCTCGCGGTACCAGCCACGGTCCTGGTGCCGAGGTGCGTCTGGATGGTCGGCACCCGCGGCAAGGACGACCTCCATCAGGAGCTCGCCCTTCGTGTGGAACGTGAAGTAGACGGTCTGGACGGCAACCCCGGCACGGTCGGCGATCGCGGCCAGCGTCGTCGAGGCGTAGCCCTGCTCGCTGAACAGACTTCGCGCCGCCTCGAGGATGCGGCGACGAGTCTCGGCCGGGTTCCGGCGCCGAGTGGCCCCCGAACGCGTCTTGACGGGCATGATCGCCATGGTATCGTAGTCGATATTAGAGTTCGCTCTAGTAGGACAGGAGTGCACACTCATGGGCGTCCTTAGGAACTCGATCGACATCGCGCGCCCGCCGGTCGAGGTCTTCGAGTACTGCAGCGACCAGTGCAACGAGCTGGAGTGGACGCCGGGGCCGATGAAGTCGTGCGAGAGGCTCACCGACGGCCCCGTCGGGCTCGGCACGCGCTATCGGGCCGAATGGTCGGGCGCAGGGTCGCGCATCGTCGAGATCACCCGGTACGAGCACCCCAGGTCCTGGCAGTCGTCGGCGGACTCGGGCGCGATCGGCATGGTGTTCGATTGCAGCGTCGAGCCGATTCCCGGAGGGTCCAGGCTGAACGTCCGAACCGACATTCGGACACACGGCCTCGCGAGACTGGTCTCGCCGCTCCTTGACCGCGTCATGCAGCGGCAGCGGGTGCAGAGCCTCGCCGCCATCAAGCGCACGCTCGAGGCGAAGCCGGCGCCAACAGATCCTGTCGCCTGACCGGGTGGCCATGGGCATCCTGCGGTACTCGGTCTGGATCGACGCGACACCTGACGCCGTGTGGTCGGCCTGGACGGACATCGACCTGATCCCCAGCTGGCAGACCGGGCACCCGCGGGTCGCCAGCGTGACCGGCGATGGAGGCGTCGGGACCAGCTACTCGGTCCACCGTGGCCCGAGCGAATCGCGGACGACGGTCGTTGTCGCCGACGCCCCTTCCCACTATGTGTCGACGACCCAGGCGCTGCTCGGGCTCCGATTCGACCTCGACGCACAACTGACGCCCGAGAGCGGCGGCACTCGTCTCGCGCTCGAGGCGCGGACCGCGTGGCCCACTGGCCTCGGCTGGCTCGGGCGCGGTGTCGAGGCATTCGTCCTGAGCCCCCACGAGGCGGAGCGGGAGCTGGCGAACCTCAAGACGATCGTCGAGTCCGGCGAGCGGACCACATTCGATCCTCGTCAGGCGATGCCTTAGGCAACCGCTGATGTCGGCGCCTGCCGCCGAAACCATGGCCCGATCGGCCACCACCCGACGGTGAAGCACCACCTGCGAACGCGCGATCCCAAGGTGGGCGTAACGACCACCGCACAGCTGGTGTGGATCCTCGCGGCGTGGCCGAGCTTCCGTACTTTGGCGGCCGTGGCAGGCGCGCCGGTGGTGCGACGCCCACAATCCGCGTCCGTTTCGACTTCGTCCACGGGCGCCAGGGGCGCCGGACGGGCGCCTTGATCCAGGCCCAGGCCAATCTCACCCACCGAGCTCGAGAGGACCCGGCTGGGCGGCTGGCAACCCTGGGGTCGCGACGCTGGCTACTCGTCGGAGGCCCGCTTGAGCTCGTCAAGTGCCAGCTGATCGGCCGGCTCGCCGCGGCCCGTCCTCGAGGGGCGGCTCTCGCCCGCCGGCATCCTCGGCCCACGGCCGTACCGGATCCCAGGGCCGCCGCGGCCTTGGTCCAGCTTGACGATCACCCCCCGTTGCTGCAGTGCCCGCAGCAGGTCTCTGGCCCCCACGACATCGACGTCGAACATGCGCCGCAGCGTCTGGTTGGTGACGTGGCCGTACTCGCGGATGTGATCGGCGACCCTGCGGTCGGTTTCATCGGCCCGGCGCACGTGATAGCGCACCGCCCTGCCCAGGCTGGCCAGCGTCGAACCGGTGAGGACGTACGTAGGGAGCGCCCGAGCTGCCGTCCGGGTGGTCGGCGCGACGAGCCGCGCCAGGGCCAGCCGCTCGAGCACGCCCTGCGCCTCGCTCGTCGACCGCTGGGCGAGCGTGGCGAGCCGAGCGGCGTCGATGTTGCGCGCGTCGCGCAGGTACGACAGCGCGAGGAGGACGTCCACGTCACCCCCGAGCTCCGGCTCGAGCTCGGCGACGAACCGTGCGAACGCGTCGTTGCCGGTCCCGCCCTGGACGAGGACGCGTACCTGGTATCCGTCGTCGCCGAACGTGGGCGGGACCTTCCCGGTGCGGAGCAGCTCCCGGTACGCGCGGTCGATCCCCTGGCCCGTCCGCTCCGCGACCTGCAGCGCCGTGACCGTCTCGAGCAGGAGCCGATTCCGTGGCGTGGAAGGGTGGGTGAGGATGTTCTCGGGGGTGACCCCGAATACAAGGGCCCCCGGGCTGGTGACCGCCAGCGAGTCGGGCGAGTGCTCCACATCGACCGCGCCCGCGAGCTCGTAGTCGCGGTGGACGAGCGCGTTGACCACGAGTTCGCGGACGGCGTCTGCCGGGTAGTCATGGATCTGGATCTGGACGCCGCCCGACGCGTTGAGCGGGTGCACCCGGCTGCGGACGGCAACCGCGTCGAGGAGGGACTCGACGGCGGCGAGCAGGGGCCGCGTGGATCGGACGCGGGCGGTCGACTCGCTGCCCGGGCTCGCCCGGTACTGGTAGGAGAAGCCGTGATTCGGGATGGCGGCGGCGATCGTCTCGGCGTCACCGAGGACGAGCAGCCCTGCCCGCGTCAGCCTGCCGTGGGACGTGAGCAGGCGCAGGTCCCGGGCGAGCTTGCGCTCGTCAGACCGGGCGAGGTCGTCGCGGCCGGCCAGCAGGAGCAGCCTGCGGATGCGCGCGACCTCGTCGGCGGATACGGCCTCCATCCCGAGGTCTGTCGCCTCGGCCGACCAGTCCGAGAGGCCGCGGGCGGCCATCGCCTGTCGCTGCTCCTCGGGCGGGAAGGGCCGACACTCGCTCCCCACGCGCCGGGTCGTGGTGCCCGCGGCGTTGGCGTAATAGACCGCCCCCTTCGGCACGGTGATCACGACCAGACGGGCGGATCCCTCGAGGGCCTCCGCGACTGGCACCGAGAGTGACGGCCGGGTGCGGTCGAATATCCCCTTCCGGATTACGTCGGCGGTCAGGCGGGTCGAGACGCCCCGAAACGCCGCGGGGCCGCCGACCGCGTCGACCACCCCGACGACGATCGTCCCGCCCTCGGCGTTCGCAAGGCACACGACCGCGTCGGCGAGCATCTCGAGCGACCGGCGCGGGTCCGCGGACTCCTCCTGTTTGAACTCGAGCTGCTCGGATTCGAGGTCGCGGGGCACCGCGCCGTCGCGGATCAGGTCGAGGGTCTCCGAGAGGCTGGTCACGGGCGCAGTCTGCGCGCTAACTGAGAAACCGTCAAGGCACGACAAGCCCTCAGTTATGCGCAGTCATTCGGCGGCTTTCGCCAGTGGGGTGATGGAGTGCTGACGCCCTCCTGGTCGGGATGATCCTCGCCGAGCAGGACGACTCGGCGTCGAGGGCCGCGCACATCCGGCTCACCTGGCTGCGGCTGATGCCATCGATCCCCAGGGTCCGCACCAGGTCATCGACCCGGCGCGTGCTGACCCCGGCCACGTAGGCCTCCTGGACGACCGCGAGGAGCGCCCGCTCGGCGCGCCGGCGGGGTTCGAGCAAGCTCGGGAAGTACGAGCCGTCGCGGACCCGCGGGATGGCCAGGTCGATCGTCCCGACCCGGGTGTCCCAAGCTCGCTCGCGGTACCCGTTGCGGTGGGTCAGTCGGTGATCCGGGTCGCGTTCGCCATGGGGCACCCCGGTCAACTCGCTGACCTCGGCCTCCATGATCCCCTGGGCGAGGATGCGGACGCCCTCGCGCAGCACGTCGACATCCGCTCCGGCAGTCGCCTTGCGCAGGGTCTCGATCAGCGCCATCCTGTCATCGGCCATCGTCGTCTTGACTCCCTCGTTCGTCGGTTCCTACTCCAACGACACGAGGATGACGCGGTGGCCACTTCGTTTCATGGCCATCCCGCTGTTACACCAACTGTAGGGACATGACTCAGGCCGGCTCACCGCACCGCAACGACGCCCGGTTCCTTGCGACCGGGCGTCAGGCGTCTGTCGAGGCCGTCGACGACGAGCCTCGCGGGCTACCGAGTCGAGTGGAAGACAAGCGCGGCGAAGGTCGTGTTCCAAGGTGCGGGAGGCTCAGCACCCCCGGTCCACCCGAAAAGGCAGACGTCATCGGCCTGTTTATCAGTGCCAGCTGTGTAGACGATCATCACGTCGTTGCTTCCGACGACACGGAGGGCGCTCGTCGTGCCTCGCCTCGTCGTGCCACGCACATTCGACCCGGAGGCGTAGAAGACGGCTTCGGCGAAGACAGTGCCGGCGTTCTGGCAGTCCACCGTGAAGTACGCCGTCTTGGGATTCGGGCTCGTTGCCGTGCCGGAAACACAGGTAAGCGACTTCGGTGTGAGGTTGAGATTCACCCACTCGGCGCTCTCGTGGTCCTGCGCTTGGACGGTGATGACGTGGGCGACATTCAGGGAAACAAGGTCCCAGAGGCGGATGTAGAAGCCCGAGTTGCCATCGGGGCTCACCCCGGCATCAACGAGGTCTTGCCGGAAGAGATCGGCGATGCCGATGGCGACGACCTGCCCGTCCGAGAGGACGCGAATGGTGAGATCCGCTAAGCGATCATCAGGGTCGACCGCCCAGCCGGCAGCCGCGCAGTAGGCGGGGCCTGCCGACCCCTCATACCCGTCATGGGTGCCGACCGGGGTCTGGTTGTCCGTGGCAGCGGCAGTACCAGGCAGCGCGAGCACGAGAGCGATGGGGACTGCCAGGACCCTGATGAACCACGGCATAAAGGGGCGCATGTTTGTCTCCTCCGCGCTGGCAGGCGGGCCACCTGCCGTTCCAAGAAGTGACGCTCATCGTCTCGTTTCGTTACGCCAGCGGTGGGCAATTTGCCCGGACGGGTCGCGTCTCGGCTCGGAAGCTCGGTCGAGACTGGTTCACGACAGAAGCCGCGGTTCCTCGCCTATCTGGCTGATGAGGCGCTACGGAGCAAAGACCCGTACAAGCGCCGCCGGGGCGGGTGACCAAGAACAATCGCTACCGACTACACTAGGCTGCGTCAAGCCAGCCCGGTCCGTGCCCATCGGACGGGTACGCCCAAGAGGAGCGCGGCAGGTGTCAAAGCGGAACATCATCATCGGCGTGGTCGCAGTCGTCGTGGTCCTGGCGGCCATCGGGGCCGCATCGGGCGGGTCCGGCAACACTCCGGCCGGCACCGTCGCGCCAGCCACGCCCGGCGTGTCCACGGCGGAGGTCACTCCCGCGACCTCGGACGCACCGGCTGAGACTCCCACTACGGCGACGCCTGCCGGTGCCTACAAAGTGGGAGACCGCATAAACCTCGATGACGAGCAGTACTTCGCGGTCGTCCAGGTTGACCCAGCCTTCAAGGGTGACGGGGTGTTCAAGCCCGACGCTGACAAGCTGTGGGTGGCAACGCTGGTCGAGATCGAGGGCATCAACCCCAATGGTGCGTCCTACAACCCCTTCTACTTCAAGATCCGAGATGGTGAGGGGTTCGAGTACAACTTCTCGGCATTCGGCAAGGAACCGCAGTTGCAGTCTTCCAACGACCTCAAGCCCGGCCAAAAAGTCAAGGGATGGGTGACGTTCGAGGTTCCCAAGACCGCGAAGAACCTGACGCTCGTCTACGCGCCCGGCTTCATGGCAGAGCCCGTAGAGGTTGCGCTCAACTAGAACGGGCCGCAGCGAATGTTGTGGAGGCTCTGAGGGCAAGAACTGGCGCGCCCGACAGGTGCTGGAGGCGCGCTAGCAACTGCGAGATCTCGATCGAGGGTCGGGATGAGTGGCTGGCTGCGGCGAGGCGGCTGGCGTGAGGGTCCGCTACCGGGCTGATCGCCGCTCGGCCGAGCGCGCCGCTGACCGCGAGGTCAGCGTCGTTGCGGCTGTCGTTGCGGCCGGGTCCGAGGCGATCCCGCTCAAACCGACCAGAGGCTTCGGCCCTGTGGTGGAGATCAGTCCGGCAGAGGTTGATCAACGAGGGTGGCCAGGAACTCGGCCGGGGTCATGACCGGCAGGCGATCGCGCAGGTCGAGCAGATGCGCATCGCCCGACACCAGGACTTCGACTGCGGCAACACGCGCGAGGTCCACCAGGAACTCATCGTCGGGATCCGCGCTCACTGGACGAGGGCTCGCTCGCGGGTCGTCGATGATCGTGGCCTCGTGCCTGAGGAGGTCGATGTAGGCGACC
>CAYNGM010000107.1:6364-7233 GCA_964396565.1 uncultured Anaerolineaceae bacterium
CGCTTCAACCTCGGTGACGTAGCGCCGGAACTTCTCCCGCGCCAGGACTTCGCGGAGTTCGGTCAGGAGCGCTGGTGAGACGACAAGTTCGAAGGCACCTGCGCGAAGCTCGAGCAGGAGCGCTGCGCTTGGACCGGCCGGACTGATGAGCGCCGAAACGAGGACGTTGGTATCAAGGACGGCGCGAGGCACGCTTCTCGGCTCGCACGGCGTGTGTCTCGTCGACCGCGAGGCGCATCGCCTCGTCCTCGCCCAGGTCGCTGCGGGCCCAGACGTTGGCCAGGACGTCGAAGCCCAGGTAGGCGCGGAGCGCATCCTCCACCACCTCGGAATCGCGCTTGTCCGTCCGGGCGGCGCGGACACGGGCTGCCCTCATCACGTCGTTGTCGACGTACAGAGTAACCTTCTTCTTGCTTGCCATGATGCCAGCATAACGGTATGATGTCGAAACCTCAAGGTGGTCCGATGGGCAGCGCGACTGGACATGACGCCGCGATTGAGCCGATCCTGCCTGACAGCCCGACACGATGGGTGTGAGCCAGCGCTGGTCGCCGAGCCTACTGGACAGGTAGCGGCTGCCTCTGACGAGCCAATCGCCAAGTCGTTCGTCGTCGTCCCGATGAGCGGGAGGTGATGGTCGTCGCCCTCGACACGGGAGAGATCTCTCGACCCACCTCATCGAGCCCGACAAGGCGTACTGGCGCAACACACGGAGAGACCCCGGCCGATGGCCGAGGTCTCGAGCGACACAAGGATCACACTGACTCGGATGTCCCGACACATATGACTCATATGTCGCGACTCATCACAATGGCGCGCCCGACAGGTGTCGGGCGCGCGTTAGCAACCTACGAGATCCCGATCGAGGG
>CAYNGM010000108.1:0-7215 GCA_964396565.1 uncultured Anaerolineaceae bacterium
ATCATGGCGTTGTGGCTGACGATGGACAGCCGCCGGAGCAGGTCGGCATCGAATGGCTGGTTGTAGCGGTCCCATGGGTCGGGACCGGTCACGTCGCACCACGAGTAGACGACGTCGGCGTCCTCGGATGCGGCGACGAGCAGGTCCAGGTGCGCCGGGTACAGGACGTCGTCATCGTCGAGCGTGGCGATCCAGTCGGTCTCCACCGTCTCGGCGAGCAGGTTCTTGGGTCGTGCGCCGCCACGCTGGACGTAATCGACGGCGATCAGGTGGTCGAGCGGCCGATAGGTCTGCGCGGCGACCGATGCCATCGCCTCGGTGAGCAGGTGCTCGCGCCCGGGCATGGTGGCCGTTATGACGGTGACGCTCACGCGATGGCCCTCGCCTTGGCGGCCTTGCGTTCACGCTTCTTCTTCGCTCGGTCGATGCGCGTCGCGTCGAGCTTGGCCATCTGGTCGAGTTCGGTGACGACAGGCCGCCAGTGCTCTTCGTACACGTGATCCGCACCATATTCGGCGGCCTTGGCGAGCGCCTGGTCACGGAGGTCCGCATCGCCTCGGCGTTGGTAGGACTCTTCAAGCGCGTCCACGATCGCCGAGACGGACGGGATGCCCCACCACGCGGACTGATGCGGATCCCAGAAAGGCTGCACCGGCACCGTCCACCCGGCACCGACTAGTTCGGGCTGGGCCGTGAAGTCCGACACGATGACCGGGGTCCCGCAGGCCTGCGCCTCGATCACCGGGATCCCGAAGCCCTCGCCTCGCGACGTGGCGAGCAGGACATCGGCGGCCGTGAAGATAGCCGCCATCGTCGGCGTCTCGTGGTCTCCGGATTTGTATGCTGCCTGATGCGGGAACAGGATCCGGTTACCCGGGATCCCGCAGGCCTCGGCCAGGATGCGAAGCGGGATCCCGCCGGGCTCCATGGTGGCCGTGTGGGCATACAGGTACGCGTCCGGATGTCTCGATGCGAACAGCCCGAACGCCTGCATCATCTCGGACCAGCTCTTGCGGTCGTTGAGCGCCGTCCCGTGATTGGCCGCCGTGATGAGCACGAGGAATGCATCTTCGGGGATGTGCATCGACTTGCGCACCGTGTCGCCGCTCGGGAGTGCCTCCGTCGGTCGCATATCCGGCTCGAGCGCATGGGGGATGTACCGGGCATCGATGCCGACCTGGGCGAACTGGTCCTGCCCGTATCGGCTCATGGCGATCGTGTAGTGATCGATGCACCAACTGGCGACGTTGGCGGGGACCGGTATGTGGTCCACCGGGACCCATGACGCGATCTTCACCCCATCATGAAGGAACGCGCGATCAAAGGTCCACGCGTCGTAGAGGGTGATGCACCAGCCGGCTTCGCCTCGCATCCACCAGTCGTAGTGGTCGGCAAGCACCTCGTTGCCGTACTGCGTCCCACCTGGCGGCAAAACGATGACGCCATTCCAGTTGATCCGCTGGCCATCAATGCCGGCATTGGCCAGGATCGCGACATCATGGCCATCGGCGACCAGGCGCCGAACGACCTGCGAGGTCTGTGTGCCATAGCCGGACTTGACCCAGGGGGCGTTGCTTACCCAGAGGATGCGCATCAGCGAGCGCGCTTCTCACCGGGGGCCTTCGTCGCCTGTTCGACCCGGCGCTTCGGTGTCGGGAACGTCACCCGGTCCTCGGCCGTCCTGAACATGTCGGGATGCGCCTGGGCCAGGGGATGGTCCGCGAGGATCGTGTTCCCCGCCCGCACGTTGTAGTCGACACCATCGACGCGGGCCGCGAAGCTCTGGAGCGCGATGAGGATCTCAGTCATGGGTAGGGCACCTCTCTGCCTTGGAGAGCCCGACCCCGGGAGAGGCCGGGGTCGGGCTCCATTCCGACTTGGACCGAGGCCTTACGTGGCCTTGATCTGCAGCGTCCGGAACGCTTTCCAGGTGATGACACCCGAAGTGTTCCGCCAGTACATGTAAAGGCCGCGCTGGCCCGTCGGGTAGTTCGAGGCCGTACCGAAAAGGTGCGGGATGAACTCCACATTGAGGCCGATGCGGTCGACGATCGCGAAGTACCGGAAGTCGCCGATCGTCATGACCTTCTGCCCGGTGCCCGTGGAGGTCGCCATCGTCGAGAGCAGATGGCGCGGATAGCCAAGCAGTGAACCGGGAAGCGGCCCCGGCAGGTCGGTGAGGTAGGCGTAACCGGTGGCCGTCCCGAACTGGCGGACCTTGTCCATGATGAACAGGCTCGACAGCACGCGGGCGTTCGGCTGGTACCGATCCGGCAGCGCCTCGATGAGGGAGAACAGGTCCGCCGCCGCGAAGACCGCGGAGGTAGCTGAGGTCACGACGGCAGTGCCGCCAGTGAGCAACCCCTCAGGCTCATTGGAAGCGTGGCCAGCACCGGTCAGGAACTTGGTCGCCTCGAGCGTGTCCTTCGCATCCGCGAAGTCCTGGCCCATGGCGGCCTGCAGGCCGCCCCAATCCTCTGCCTCGATATTGAACGGGACGAAGGCCTGAGCCTTGTCGCAGTTGAAGTCAGGCTGCGCGAGGGTCGGGGTGTTATCGCTGGCCTCGGTGGCCTGGGCACCGTAACTCGCGGTGATACCCGCGGACGTGACGCCCTTCCACTCGTTCTGGGTGACCTGCACGATGCGGCTGATCGCGCGCAGCGGATTGGTCACGCCATTGCTGATCGGGATGACGGTCGGGTCAACCTGGAACGGGACGGCGTAGCCCGCCTGCGTGAGCGAGAGCGCACGCTCGACGTTCTTCGCCTGCTCCAGTGCATGACGCTGGGCGGTCGAGAGGGCGGCGGCCGGCCGCCCCGAGCTGACGGCCATGAAGGCCTGCCGATAGGCTGGCCCGCCGGTCGTGAGCATCCGTAGCGCAAACGATCCGGGGGGGCCGGACAGTGCGCCGTCAGCGTCAAGCTCGACCAGCTTCTCGATGGCCTCACGGTTCTTGTCCGAGTTGCCGACCGCGAAGCGGGTCTCTTCGAGGATATGCAGCGCGCGGTCGCGCAGCTCGGGCGTGTTCCCGCCCGTCAGACCGCCTCGGATCGAGGACAGGTCGTACAGGTCACGCTCACGCGACGTGCCGCGGGCGTCACGGCTGTTGAGGACTTCGTCCGACACGCCTCGCGACGTGCGGCCACCATTGTTCGCGATGGACTCGATGTAGCGCTCGCGCGCCTCGAGCTCGCCGATGATCGGATCGAGTTCCTTGTCCCGCTCGCGCAGGGCCGTGTACTCGGGGCGCACGTCCTCGGGGAACGGCTGGCCCTTGTATTCGGTCTCGAGCGTCTGGATCTGACTCCGGACGTCGCGCTGATGGTCAAGGTACTCGGGGAGTGAGCGAAGTTCGCTCAGATCCTGGAGCGCCATGGGATTTCAATCTCCTTCTCAGGCTGACCCGACAGGCGCGTGAGCGTGGCCGCCCATGCGTCATCGGGGATAGGGGTAATGGTCGGGGGCGTTTCCGCCTCGCTGCGCCCCTCGTCGGAGTGGCTCTCGCCTGCGCCGACGCCCGGGAGTGCGATACCCAGACTGGATCGCTCAAGCAGCGCCGCGAATCGCTCCGGCTCGCGGAGATAGATCCCCAGCACATACTCGTCGGTCATGGATCGGAGTCCGGCGGTCGCGGCCTCGTAGGCCGGGAATGTGACCGGGCCGAACTCCATCAGGACGGCCTCACGGATAGTCCGCTCGGGGAGGCCGTTCGGGTTGTAGTCGGACTTCTTGGTGTTGCGGTTGAACTCCTCACGTCGGACACCGAAGCGGAACGACGCGCCGTACAGTTTGGCCATGAGGCCAGGGATGAGGTCGCGGTTGTAGGCGGTGTCGAGCATCCGGCCGGCGTAGTAGCCGCCCGTCTCGTCCTCGCCCAGTTCCTCGATGGGCGCCAATGGCTTGTCACCGATCTGCGGGTCGCGACCATGCTGGAAGAGGATCCGCATCGAGCCGCGGTTCTCCGCGATGGTCTTGGCGAAGGCACCTGGGGCGATCCGCTCGAGGAACCGGCCCTCGTACATGCTGTCGATCTCGGTCCATTGATCGAATACCGCGAAGTGTCCGAAGAGGGTCGGCATCCCGCCGTCCTCGGCCTCGCGAAGTTCGAACGTCCCAGCCGGTCCGGCACGGACAAGGCCGTCACGCGGTGGGGATGGCAAGGTCTGGGTCTGCTCGTCGGTCATGCCGCGGGCTCCTTTCTGGCGAAGTGGGGGGCGATGAGCGCCGTCAATGCGCGGCCAGCCGCGATGGCGGGGTCGGTCGGCTCGGACGGTCCGTTTGGCTGGGGAAGCTGGAGCTGGACGCTGAACAGGCCCGAGTGCTCGAGCAGGGACCAGTCCTCGGCGATGACCGCGGCCAACACCGAATCGCCCGTGTAGCCCGCATCGAGCAGCGTCCGGATGCTCCGCGATTGCGTGCTCTGGATCTCGGCGCGGTCCCGGGCGTCCTCGCGCAGCGCGGGGATGTCCCGGTCGTCGTACCAGAGTTGCGCATCGGAAGGGACCGGGACGAGCTTCGCCATCGATCCGCAGAACGACCGCCACAATGGGCGAGTCGTCATGTCCGCGAACCGGCGCCGCGCCTGCGCATAGTTAGAATAGGTCGCTGACTCAAGGCCCTCGGACAGGCCGACGATGATCGGCGGGACGCCGGCCGCCGCGGCGATGATGGTCTCATCCGCGCCCTGGGTCGCCTTGAAGTCAAGCTGCTGCAAGTTCGTCCCGACGACCTGACTCGTCGCGCCGCCCCCGAGAAACACGGTCTTATACGCGTTCCGGGCGCCTTCATTGCCCGCACGGAACTTCGCGACCCAGCGATCGAAGCTCTCCTCCTTCACGGTCGGGTCGAGGGTCACGATCATGTTCGGCGTCGCGCCGTTCTCGAAGAACTTGCCCTTGTGCTCGGTCGCCCTGCCGTGGGCGACGACCTGCGGGATGACCCGGCCGATCCACGAGATACCGATGTTCGGATCGTCGGGATGCGGGATCGGATACCAGTGGGCGACCCGCGAGGCATCCAGCCCGACCGGCGTCTTCCCCGAGCCTTGTCCGCCGGGGTAGTAGAGGTATCCGACGACGTCGGGGACGGCCTGGTCGAGCGGATCCCGTGACTCCTTCTCACCCATCACCAACCGAACCCAGTCAGGCCGAAGCCGGATCAATCGGTCGTCCAGTCCGCGAGCCGCGTAGAAGTTGCCGACCAGGTCCGAGTCGATGATGGCCCGGGTGAGCAGGTCGCCCGTGGTCGCGTCCTGCCAGGGATGCTCGAAGATGCTGAGTGCAGAGGTGCCGAACAGCTTGCCGGGAGTCCCGTTGCGGATCTGGCGGAAGGTCAGCCGCGCCTCAGCGAAGAGCATCGCCCGGGCGAGGACACATGCGAACACCACGCCCGACCGTGAGTATGCGTCGGACAACCGCTCCGGTGCCCACGACGACCCGGTAAGGGTCTGATACGGGTACGTCGTACCGGTGTAGTTGAAGTAGTCGATCAGCTGATTGAACTGGAGGGGGAGGATGTCCCGCCTGCTCGGGGCGAACAGGTGTCGGGCGTTGTCGATCAGGCTCATGCATCACGCTCCGGCAAGAGGCCGACGAACCCGACACCCAATCCAGCGGCGATGAACGCCAGCGGGACCCATGCCAGGGCGAGGCCGATGACTACGAGACCGGCCCCGGTGAGGACGAGGCCGAGCGACACCGTCCGGCTCATCCGAACGCCACCAGGGGCTCGGGCGTGTCAGACCGGATGGCTTGGTCGACTGCCAGACCCAGCGCGATACAGGCATCGATCTTCCCACGGGACTTCGACTTCTGGAGCGTGAATCCACGTTCGTTGAAGCGCGGGACGGCATTCAGGACATGTGTCGTCAGGATGCCGTCATCATCGTGATGCAGCTCGCCGCGCTTGATCACTTCAAGGAGTCCGCCGCAGACCCGCGTCATCGCATCGACGGACTGTGGGACTTCGATCATCGGGATCCCGTCATCGCCCAGCATCTTGGCTGGCACGTCGAAGAACCGCGGGTCGAAGCTCACGGCCTGCAGGTCATAGATCCGGTCGAGTTCCCGGATGTGCTCCATGACGTCAGTCACATCGACAGGCTGGTCCTCGCCGGGAACCCATACCCGCGACGTCGCATGGAGATGACCGCGCTCGTCGACCTGGACTGCGACGACCGCAGTGCTGTCGCGCTTGATCCCGACGTCGACGCCCACCCACGTAGGGGAGTCCAGGGTGAACTCGAACGGCTCGGCGAGCCCGTCCCACATCGCCCGGCCACTCGAGCCCAGCCACGAGTCGACGCCATCGACCCATTGCCCGAGGCGGAAGATCCGGAAATGACCCTCGGGAGTGATGCCGAGATCGGTCTGCAGGGCGGACTCACGCAGAAACCCCGCCTTGATCGCTGGGTTCGCCGTGCGCCAGGCGGCTCGGTCATCGGTCGCGCAATCGTCAGGTGCCGCGTACTCGCGGAAGACGAGCCCCGGGAGATCAGCGCCACCCTGGACACCCTGTCGGATATGGAATAGCGCATTGCTGCGATCGAGCCCCGGAGTCCCGACACCCATCGTCAGGCTTCGCTCGCGCTTGCCGGCCCCCATCCGCAGGGAGTCCCACGAGACGACTGGCTGGAACCCGATCTCATCGACCAATGCGAAGGATGGGTCAAGACCCTGCAACCCGTCCGGATCGTTCGAGACCGGGAAGAGTTCGCCATCCATCGTCGACGGGACGACCACCCGCGGGGTCGCGATGCCCGTGTAGATCAACGCCCGTCGGAGCAGTTCCGGATCGGCCTTGATCATCTGGACCGCGACGCCGTAGCAGGACCGGACGGCCTGGCCGATAGTCGTCGCGACGACCGGCACCTGCGGTTGCCCATAGTCGTCGAAGTCAAAGACCGCCCAGGTGGCGATCGCGCCACCGAATGATGACTTTCCATTGCCTCGAGGTGTGGCCAGGATGGCGATGTCGATCGAGTCGCCCAACGCCTCTTCGAGGAACTCCTTCTGGAAACGCGCGAGCTTCAGGGGCTTGCCGAAGCCAACGCCCTTGGGCGCCCGACAGTAGGTCTCGATGAACTTGATAGCCCGGCCGTGGCGTGACTTGATGCGCCACTGTTTCCATGGTCCAGGACTGAGATCGGCGACCCGCTTCGCCGCATTGCCGCGCTGGTCGCTCATGGCCGCCCACCGTTGTAGGTGTGCGTGTCGC
>CAYNGM010000109.1:0-7158 GCA_964396565.1 uncultured Anaerolineaceae bacterium
TCCCGAGTCGGACCAGCAGCGCGAGCGCAGCAAGGAACGCGACGTTCGAGATGACGACCGCGACGAGCGCCTCCGACCCCGGGACCTGCCACGAGAACAGCCGGATGAGGAACGGGTAGAGAGGCGGGAACGCGAGGTTCGTATACGCGCCGGCGACCGGGTCCGCCTGGTAGCCACCGGTAGCGACGCTCAGGTAGTAGAAGCCATCCCACGACGTGAGGCTCGAGAGGATCGGGCCGTGCTCGAGCGGCAGCTTCGGGTTGCGCGGGATCAGGTATTCGGCCACGAAGGCCGCCGCGAGGACTAGCAGCCGTGACGCGACGAACAGCGCGATGAGCCCGCCGTCGAGTCGGAGATCGGCCGCGCGTGCCGCCATCCACGCACGCCAGCGCGCGGGCACGGGCGCGCTCCCCGTCGTGGGCGCGGTCAGCGTGGGGCTGGACATCTGCGCACCTATGAGTTCGCCTGATGGCCGTCGCCAAGCACCATCACGTCGAATCCGACCGTTCGAAGGTGACCCGCATCGACGATCCGTCGTCCATCCACGATCAGCGGGGTGTGCATCCGCTCTCGAAGGGCAGCCCACGGGAGCGTTCGGAACTGGTCCCATTCGGTCGCGATGATGACGACATCAGCCGCGTCAAAGACCACGTCCGGGGCTTCCACGATGTCAAGATCCGGAAGCTCGCGCGCGGCGTTTGCGCTCGCCACGGGATCGAACGCACGCACGCGGGCGCCGTCGCGCATGAGATGGCGAACCAGGTCCAACGCTGGGGATGACCTCACATCGTCCGTGTTCGCCTTGAACGCGAGGCCCAGCACGCCGACCTGACGTCCCTCGAGGCCCCCGAGTCGAGCGGCGATGCGAGCGGCGAAGCGGACCTGTTGCGCACGGTTCGCCGTGGACGCCGCCGTGGTGACGTGCATCGGTAGACCAAGGCCGAGTCCAGCGATCGCCAGGGTAAGGAGTTCCTTCGGAAGACAGCTCCCCCCAAAGCCGTAACTCGGCCGCAGGTAGGCGCCACCGATGCGGGGGTCGGCGCCCATCGCCGCGAGGACCGGTCCGACATCGGTCCCGGCCTCCTCGCACAGGGCAGCGATCTCGTTGACGAAGCTCAATCTGAGGGCGAGGAACGCGTTGGCACCATTCTTGATCATCTCTGCCGCGGTCGCGTCCACAACGAAGACCTCGGCGTCGAGACCGTCGTACAGAGCCTCGACACGACGCTGCGCCTTCGGGTCTGCCGCATCGAAACGACCGATGACCACACGCGTCGGTCGCTCGAAGTCGTTCACGGCGCTCCCTTGACGAAGGAACTCCGGATTGAGGAAGACCCGTGAGGTCGCCGTACCACCGAGCCAGGTGGCGACCTCTCGCGATGTCCCGATCGGCAACGTACTGCGGATGACCACGACCGCATCGGGATGCAGACGAAAGGACAGGTCGGACATCGCCGTCCGCAACTGGGCAAGGTCGCTTCGGCCATCGTCGCCGATCGGGGTCCCGACGCAGACCAGGACGATGCCGGCGAAACCGTCGGGGACCGCTGTGCGGGGATGCAGACGGCCGGCGTTGACAGCCTTTGCGAGTCGGTCCGCAAGCATGGGCTCGTGGAATGGCGCACGACCGGCCGTGATCATCTCGCGCCGATCCGCCCGGATCTCGACGATGTCAACGTCGTACCCCATAGAGGCGAACCCGACGGCACTGACGAGGCCCACGTACCCCGCGCCGATCACGGCGATCCGCTCCCGCGGCTGCAGACTCGACATCAGGCAGGCAGTCTACGCGGTGCACGCGTGGTGCCCCGATGCACCGATAGTCATGGCCACGATGGGAACGCAGGGTCACCCGAGAGCGATGCGCCATTCGGTACCGTACTGCCGATGCCGACGATCCCACTGCGACGATGACTGAGACAACCGGCGACACGGGTGTGCTCGTGCCTTCGCAACCACTGGGTGGATTCGCGCGCTTCACCCGCGACTCAGCGGTGTTCGCCTCTGGGGCGATCGCGGGCAAACTGGTCGGCTTGCTGTTGCTGCCGATCGTATCGCGAGCCCTCGGCCCAGCCGAATACGGCCGGCTCGACCTGCTGTCGACACTCGGGAGTGGCACGATCACCGTGCTCTGGCTCGGCATCGACGTCGCCCTTGTTCGCACTCTAGCTCCGCTCGCCCGCGGACCCGAAGCACGGGCCACGACCGGCTCGTTCTTCGCGATGCTCATCGTGCTCGCCACGCCGTGGATCCTGGGCATCTGGGTACTGGCGCCCGTGCTGAGCCAGTGGCTGTTCGGCTCCGAGGCGTACACGCAGGCAACGAGATTCGTCGCCTTGGTCGTGGCATCTGGGACGTTCCAGATCGCGACCATGACGATCTTCAGGGCGCGGTCCAGGCCAGCCGACTATGCGACCGTCGTCGCGACCGGGCTGATCGTTAACGGCGTGCTCGTGGTCCTGCTATTGGCGGTTTGGCAGCAGGCTGCGGAAACGGTCCTCGTCGCCTGGGTTGTCGGCCAATCGATCGCGGGCTTGGTCGGCGCTCGATTGCTCGGACGCGATCGCCCCGGAGCTCCGTCGCGGGAGATCGCTCGGCGGCTCCTCCTGTTGGGCCTCCCGCTGGCGCCGGCGGTCGGGCTCGCGTGGTTCGGCGAGTTCGCGAATCGCGCGATCCTCCTGGGAACGAGTGGCGCCGACGAGGTCGGCTACCTATCGGTAGCCATTCGCGTCGCGTCGGTCGTGACCCTCGCCGTCGCGGGCTTCAAGATGGCCTGGCAGCCGCGCGCCTTCGCCTCGGAGACGTCGGACGTGGCTAGATCCGGGATGGCTCGCGATGGCGAGCGTGTCCTAGCCCTCCTGGCGCTCGCAGTGAGCATCGTGGCGGCGGTCGCCCCGTGGCTCGTTCACCTTCTGGCCGGCCCCGCGTACGCACCCTCGGCTCAGGTCGTCGGCCCGCTCCTGGTCGCCGCTCTCAGCGCCGGCGTCGTCCTCGTGGCTTCCACGCCGAGCGCTCTCGCGAAACGGATGCGCGATATCGGCATCGCGGAGGGCGTCGGAGCCGTGATCGCGATCGCGGCGAATCTCGTCCTGGCCCCGAGGTTTGCCGCGCTTGGCACCGCGGCGGCTCTGGCCATCGGACAGACGGTCGCCGCCGTGTTGGTGGGTCTGGCCGCGCAACGCCTTCGACTGCTTCCGATCCAGTGGCGCCGTGTCGGGGCGCTTTGGATCGTGACTGTCGTGGTCGCGATGATCCCGACGATCGTGACCGATCCATCCGTCGTCGTCCGGATCGGATCGGTCGTGGTGGTCGCGAGCGTCGCGCTCGGACTCGGGTTCGCGGCTGGGATCGACATCACTTCGCGTCGGCGCAGCGATGGTCGTTGAGTCACATTCGATGCTTGAGTCGGCGAATCAGGCCGCTGATCGGACTCTGAGGGATCAGCGTCGTCGTCTCGAGTTCTGCGGGTCGGAACCCAGCCTTGAATTCGGAGACGCCGGACATGCCTCCGCTGGCCCCAAGGTCGATGTACCGGAGTCCGCGGTCTGTCGCGTCACGGATAGCCTCATACAGGACGGTCGTGGCGGAGCCGACCTGCAAGCCTTCCTGTCGGCTGGCTGCGTGCCAGTAGTAGGCACGAGACCGGTCGTACACGATGATCGCGCCACCGACGACGGCGCCATCCTTCCGGGCCACCCAGAGTCTGAGGAGTCGATCGGGTGCGCGGGCGAGTGCGTCGAACAGCGCCTTGGGATACTCGACACGTGTCTGGTCGCCCCATCGACGGACGGAGTCAACGTAGCAGTCGTAATACGCATCCCAGTCCGTCGCCTTCGTCGATCCCTCGACGACCAAGCCGGCCTTGCGCCCGCGGGCGAGATCGTTCTTCCGCCCGCCGGACCACGTGCCACGCAAGTCATCGACGTGGTCCCCGAGACGCACGGCCATCGTGATCCCCTTCAGGGTCACGCCGACTGGGATCTGAGCCCCGGGTCCGAACGGGTCAAGCGTCAGAATGACGTCTCGATATCTGCCCAGCAGCCATTCGATGGCCGGACCCCGCCGATCGGCGGTCGCGGTCGGTGGCAGTCCGTCGAGCACCGCCGAATAGGTTCCCGCAGGTCCCAGCCTGGCGATCTGCAGGGCACCCCCGAGCCGATGCTCGATCGTCACGGGCACGATGACGGTCGTCCCATCCGGCCAGCTGAGTCGCGTGGGTGTCGGTCGGAATCGACCCGGAAAGGCGTCGGCCCACACCTCTGCCCACGCCCGACCGGCGTACGCCGGAGCAGACGGGGACTGCTCCCACGCACGGTCCCATTCTTCGTCGCTCGCGATCGATCCCACGATGCCCAGGGTGGAACTTCCCCTTTCGCTCCGATGTCGAGGGCCGGACTCGCGGTCGAGTCGGCCCGCCTCGGTACTCTAAGTGCGCAGTCGACGAGAAGGGTGGCACGTGCCTGATCCAAGCTTGAGATCCTCCGACACCGCGATCGAATCCGGACTCGACACCTACCAGGGAGCCACGTGGTCCGAACGAGCAACTCTTGGTTTGCTCCGCTCGGGGCTGGATCCTGATGACCTCGCTGGTCGCCGAAACCGTCATATCGACCGCGTGCAACGATCCGCCCTGCGCTGGGCTCTTAAGGGCGTCGTGCGGCCAGGAGTGGCTGTGGTCGACTTCGGCTGTGGCAGCGGTCGGATGTTCGATGAACTCGTCGTGACGGGCGCGGAAGTGTGGGGCACCGACCGGAACGCCGTGATGCTGGAAGAGGCGCTCAAGTCAAATGTTATCCCGCCCGAGCACCTCTTTCTGTGGGATGCCGCGGCGGCGGCGGATCCGCCCAACAGATTCGACGTGATCACCACGGTCGGGGTGGCGTTGACGCCGACGATGCTCGGAGCCGTGGCCGAGGCGATCGGTACGCTCGCACGTCCTGACGCCACCGTCATCATGCTCGAGCAGGTGGATCGGCGTCGCGGTCTCACGCTGGCCGCGTACGACCATGCGATGCGATCGATCGGCTACCGCATCGAGCGCCGACGTGTCGTGCGCAGGGGGACACGTTCGCCGGTGTTGGCTGTTGCGTCACGCCTTCCGCTGCCTGGCTTGCTCGCGTCCACCGCCGCTTGGGTCGAATGGAGTACTGCACCCGCGCTTGGGGTTCCAACAGGCGGTTACGGCGACGTGATCTTCGTGGCGCGGCCCGTCGATGGGTGAGACCGGGAATGCCAGAACGGACGCGCCGGTCATCACGGTCGTCATCCCGGTCCGGAATGAGGCAACCTCGATCGACGTATGTCTGCAATCGATCGTTGCGCAGGACCTCGGCACCGGTTCACTGGAGATCCTCGTTATCGACGGAAGGTCCACGGACGACACACGGGAGCGAATCCGCTCTTGGATGACAAGGGTGTCGTCGGTCCGGTTGCTCGACAACCCACGGGGGATCACCCCGTCTGCCCTGAACATCGGGATCCGAGCCGCCACCGGATCAGTCATCGCACGGATGGACGGCCACTCCCAGGCCCCGCCCGACTACCTTTCGCGGGGTCTGGCTGACTTGGCGGAAACGGGGGCATGGGCGGTCGGGGGTCAGATGATCCGCGTCGGCACGACCCCGACGACCGAGGCGATCGCCGCGGCGACCATGAGTCCGTTCGGTGTGGGCGATGCCGCACACAACTACGCGACCGAGCGGATGTGGGCGGAGACGGTCTTCCTCGGGATGTGGCCGACGTGGGTGTTCGAACGAGTCGGGCTGTTCGATGAGGAGCTAGTCCGAAATCAGGACGATGAGTTCAGCTTTCGAATCAGGGAAGTAGGCGGGAAGATCCTCTTCGATCCGGCCATCCACATGGCGTACCAGCCGCGAGCAACCTATGGCGCTTTGTTCGATCAGTACCGGCAATACGGGATGTGGAAGATTCGGGTACTCCAGATGCACCCGCGATCCCTCCGGCCGCGGCACTGGGTGCCGATGCTGTGGGTCGGATGGCTGATCGTCACCGCCATCGGGTCATTTGCCCTCGCGCCATTTGCAGTCTTGTTCGTGATCGGGGCCGGGGCGTACCTTCTCGTGATGCTCGTGGCCGCGATCAGGATGCGAGGCGGGTTGGCGCACTCTTGTCGCGTGGTTGCGGCGTTCCTTACCCTGCATCTGGGCTATGGGGTCGGCTTCTGGCAGGGGCTGTTCCGATTCGCACCGCGCTGGTTCGTCCGTCGCAAGGGCTCACCTCCCCGAATGGACCGGAACTTGGGTGAGAGGCCCGAGGTATCGGTGACATGAACCGGCCCGATGTCCTCGTCGTCGGTGATGTCGATAGCGTGCACATCCATCGATTGGTCGCTGGCCTTCAGGAGCGTGGCGACTTCGAGGTTCGGACGGCTGGCTTCTCCGAACGGTCCGTGGCGGGACGCCCATCGATCAGGCTCGGCTGGGGTCGCACACCGCCGACGGACATCCAGTTCCTCCTCGCGGTCCCACGACTGGCGCAACTCCTCCGGCGGTTGCGTCCCGCGATCGTGAACGCCCACTACGTCTCATCGTACGGGCTGCTGACGGCACTTGCCCTCCGCTTGGCGTTCCCGCGACCCCCCCGCCCGGCACTTGTGCAAACGGCATGGGGGACTGATCTCCTGGTTACCGCGCAGGCCACGCAGCTCCACGTATTCCTCGCGCGGATCGCACTTTCCTCGGCGGACCTGGTCACCGGCGACAGCCTCGACTTGGAGGAGGCAGTCCACGCCATCGTGACCGACGCACCGTTCGAGCGGTTCGTCTTCGGACCACCGGAGGCCCTCCTGGTCGCTTCGCGGTTCGACCAGCCGATCATCCTTTCGAGCCGGCGTCTCGATCCCGATACGAGGATCCCGTTGATCATTGAGGGATTTCGCCACGCCCAGGCAATGGCGCCTGAGATGCTTGCCGACTGGCGACTCGTCGTCGCCGGAACCGGGTCCATGCGACGCGAGACCCAACTCCGGACGGCGGGAGATCCGACGATCGAGTTCGTCGGGCAACTCGATCGCCGGAGCCTTGACGATCTGCTGACGCGGTCGTCGTCCTTCATCTCGATCCCGGTCAGTGATGCCACGAGTGCCGCCCTCCTGGAAGCGATGGCGGCGGGTGTCATCCCGATCGTCAACGATCTCCC
>CAYNGM010000110.1:0-7126 GCA_964396565.1 uncultured Anaerolineaceae bacterium
CGGCACGTCGTGGACGTGTGGAATCTCCTCGCCCGAGGCGTGCTGACGTGACGCGCGTGCTGGTCACCGGCGCAGCTGGGTTCATCGGGGGCTACGTCGTCGACGAGCTACTCCGACGGGGCCACGACGTTGTCGGCCTCGACGACCTGTCGAAGTACGGGTCGGTGGCGCGCTCGTATGACGATGATCCGCGGTTCCGGCTCATCGTGGGCGACGCCCGCGACGCCGGGCTGATGGACCGGTTGCTTGAGGGGTGCGATCACCTGATCGCCGGTGCCGCCATGGTCGGCGGCATCGCCTACTTCCACCGGCACGCGTACGACCTGCTGGCGTGCAACGAGCGCATCGTGAGCGCTGCCTGCGACGCCGCTATCCGCGCCCACCGCCGCGGCGATCTGCAGAAGGTAACGTTCGTCAGTTCATCGATGGTGTACGAGAGCACCGACCGGTGGCCGAGCCGGGAGGGCGACGAGCTGCAGATTCCGCCGCCCCGCTCCTCGTACGGGTTTCAGAAGCTCGCCGTCGAGTACTTCGCCCGGGCCGCCCACGATCAGCACGGCCTGCCCTTCTCCATCGTGCGACCTTTCAACTGCGTCGGTATCGGGGAGCGGAAGGCACTTACCGACACGCCTATGTTGTCGGGCAACCTCTCGCTTGGCCTAAGCCACGTCGTACCTGACCTGGTCCGCAAGGTCCTCCTCGGCCAGGATCCGCTCAGGATTCTCGGTGACGGCAGCCAGGTGAGACATTTCACCTACGGCGGTGACCTGGCGCGCGGGATCGCCACCGTTCTGGAACACCCGGCGGCGCTGAACGAGGACTTCAACCTCTCGACGACGGCCTCCACGACCGTTCTTGAGGTGGCGGAGATGATCTGGCGCCGAGTCCGCGGGGCAGATACGCCTTTTCGCCACGCCTACGACCCGCCCTTTCCTCACGACGTCCAGCGACGGATCCCAGCGGTGGACAAGGCGCGGATAATGCTCGGTTACGAGGCGACGACACCCCTCGACACCATGCTTGATGAGCTCATCCCGTGGGTCGAGCGAGCCATCCAGGACGAGCAGGTGTGAGGGCACGCTCGAGCTCTTCGAGCAGTTCGGCGCTCGGAGCGGCGAGTAGCCGGCGGTCAGCAACGGCGTCGAAGTCGAGGAGTTCGCGACCGTCACGCTCGCACGCGACGCCGCCGCACTCGTCGAGTACTAGCAGGGCGCCGAGGTAGTCCCACACGGATTGCGTGTTGCGCACATCGGCGTAGCCGTCGACAGCTCCCTCGGCAACGAGGCAGAGGTCGTGGGCCGAGGCGCCCGACAGGCGTGTCCACACCGCCGGTTCGAGCTCAGCGATCGGATCACCCGTGACTACGACGCGGAGGCGATCCCGGCGCGTTGGCGTCAATGGGACGCCGTTCTTCGTAGCGCCGTGGCCGCGTCGCGCCGCATACGTCGTCCGGAGGGGAATGTTCGCCACCACCGCGGCGAGGGGCCCATCAGCGTCGACGGCACACAGGCTTGGCCCATACGCCGGCAGGCCCCGAGCGCAGTTGGTCGATCCATCGATCGGATCGAGGACCACGCGAATCGGGGCGTCCCAGCGGTGCCGACCCGACTCCTCGGACAGCACGCCGAAGCCAGCTTCCAGCAGCAGGCGCACGCCGAGCGCATCTGCAGCAAGGTCTACGGCGAACTGGTCGATGCCCGGATCGACGCAACGGTCTCGGTCGGCGGCGGGCGTCCCTTCGATGAGCGCGGCGATGGCCTCGGACGCCCCGGACAGCGACTCGAGCACGTCGCGGTCATCCATCGCGGCGCGAGCACTGGTTGGAAATGCCGCCCAGGTAGTAACGCACAGTCGGTGCTCCGTTCGACGCGATCGGTACCTCGGCGCGCGTGAGTGCCTCAAGGAGCTTGTCGTCCGGGCACGTGTTCTCGTCGAGTTCCTCGGGGGTGAATACCTCTGGAACGGGCGTCTGCAGCAGGACGGCACGCTGGATGAGCCAAAGGTTCTGGTCGACGAGGACAACGGGGTCGCTGTCGCGGATTACAGTGCTATTGGGGAACGTGGTGACCCCGAAGTCGATGCGGTCGCGGACGATGTTGGTGCCCGGGTGGCAGACTCCACGCTCGCACAATAGGGCGAAGATGCGGGCCTGCTCGTTGTCCGGTCCGGGACCGGGAAAGCGGGGCTCGAGGTATGGCTCGCCGTCCGGCCACAGCATCTGCCGAGCCGAGTGGACCGCCGGCCGACGGCCCTCCTCGGCGAATGCGTGGAGCGAGGACAGGTGCTCGGGTTCGTACTCGTTGTCGTCGTCGAGGAACGCGATCCACGGCGACGTCGCACGTCGGATACCGATGTTGAGTAAGCGGGCGAGTCGCGGGTAGGTGTTCGGGCCGGCGTCCTCGCAGCGCTCGGCGGCCGGGCGGCGGACGTGCTCGACAACGACTCGTCGTTGGCCGTGCCCGGTGACGCCCGCCAGGGACCGGAACGTCTCGTCGTCGTCGTCCACGACGATCACGTGCTCGATGCCCCCGATGTAGTCCTGGACTGCGATCGACGCCATCGCCCGGGCGAGGAGCGCAGGTCGGCCGTGGGTCACGGTGACGACGCTGATGGCTTCAGCCACCTCCAGCCCTCCTTGGTATCCCGGTGCGCCACCACGCGCCGACCTCGCGCACCCATCGCAGGACGTCGGCGGCGATGCGCTCGATGTCGCCGTCGGTGACGTCAACAGTGAGCGTCCGCATCGACGACGCGGCGACAAGCTCGGCCATCAGGTCCTGCTCGCGAACGAAGCGGTCCAGGTCGTGGTAGCGATCCGGGTTTTCGGAGTACGTCAACCGGTGCCGCCGGGCCGCGGGGAAGCTGGCCGGTTCACGTCGGAGGTGGATTAGCACGAACCCGAGGGCGGCAAGGCGCTCGTCGACCCAGCCAAGGTCGATTCGCCGGCCCGCCATCCGCTGGTGCGACATCGTCGAAACGTGGAAGCGATCAATGACCCAGTAGTAGTCACGGTGAAGTTCGAGTAGCCGGACATACGTTTCGTAGCACTCCAGCACCCATGACTCGTCGCCCGGCAGGTAGTCGATCATGCTACGGCCGGGTTCAGCCTTCGTGGGTTGGTCGTCCGACTTGGTCTCCCACTCCGCAGACAGGAGGGGGATGTGCCACCGTCGACGGCGTTGGCCGATGATGTCGACGTGTTCGGCGAGGGCAAACGCGAGGTCTGTCTTCCGGGTGAGGTGCGTTCCTTCGATGAGTATCTTCGGCTGGGGTATGGATTCGGGGAGCAAGGGCCTCCGGCAGGGGAGAGGTGACAGGTGACGACCCAAGGTACATCCGAGGACCGTCATGACGTGATCGTGCTCGGCTGCGGCCGAAGCGGGACGAGCCTCGTCGCGGGCCTGCTAGCGAGTGCCGGGTATTTCATGGGCCCGAGACTGCACCCGCCACGCGAGGCGAATCCGACGGGGTTCTTCGAGGGCGAGGTCGTGAAGGACGTGAATGAGGCGCTCCTCGATCCGCTCGTCGAAGCCGACGGCCGAACCCACCGGGGGTCCCGGCGCCCGACGATGCCACGGCCGACGCTATCCGGCGCCTCGTCTTGCGTCGCCCCTTCGCATTCAAGGACCCTCGGTTCTGCTACACATTGCCCGCGTGGCGGCGGTTCCTCCCGCCGCGCACGGCATTCATCTGCGTATTTCGGGAACCAGGACGCACGGTGACGAGTCTCCTGCGGGAGCGGAACGAGGCGCCGTGGTTGCGTGACGTGCGCCTGAACACGGTAGACGCGGAAGGGCTTTGGGTCGCCATGTACCGCCGAGTGCTCGATGAGCACCGACATGCTGGGCACTGGCTCTTCGTCCACTATGACCAGGTGCTGGCCGGGTCGGGGGTGGCTCGGCTCGGTCAGCACGTCGGCGCTCGCCTGGACCCGACCGTGGTGCGTGCCGACCTGAAGCGCTCGTCCGATCGACTAACTGGTGCGTGCTCGATCGCGACGTATCACGAACTCTGTGCGCTGGCTGGCCATCGCGGATGACAGGCGGGATCGCGCTCTTCGACGACTACCCGGGACCAATCCTGGGACACCACCCCGATCTGCTCGTCGGCCTAGCTCGGGCGGCGGCTTCGGCCGCACCCGGTGAGCAGGTGCAGGTGCACTGCCCTCCGGTGTACCTGGAGTCCACGGGGTCGCTTGATGGCATCGAGGTGCACAGCGTCAGCGGCCGACGGCTTCCCGTCGACGTGACGCTCACGGCCCGGAACCTCGACGCCACCTGCCGTCGTGCTCGTGCTGCGGGCATCGGCGTGGTGCTCAATCTCTTCTTCGACGAGTCGCATGCCGCCGTGCCGCTCGACGACCGCGGAGTCCGCTTTGTCCACGTCGTCCACAGGCCTGGTGAGCTGCCGCGGACGCCTGAGATGCGGCATCGTTTTTCCACGCTGGCAGCGCGGGACGGTTTCGTGGTCCACACCGAGCGGGGTCGCACAGCGATGCTTGGGCTCGTGCCGACCGGCTCGGTGGCCCGCATACCCTGGCCCGCCGGGAGCCGCGCCGATGTCATGGCCCGTTTCGCCGAGGCCTTGGCACCAACCCACCCGCATGTGCTCCTGGTCGGGGGCGCTCGCCCGGACAAGGGCATCGACGTCCTGCTGGACGCCCTGGCAACGCCGACGGGCGCGCCGCCCCTGCGAATCGTCGGCGAGCACACGGCCGAGGACGACGCTCACCTAGCAGCGCGGACTGACAGCCTAGACGTGACGTGGCACCGCCGGTGGGTGGACGGTCCGGCCATCAACGACGCCATCCGACGGGCTGCTGTCGTGGTGTTCCCGTACCTGCCTGAGTTCGGCCTCCACGCCGGGGCGTCGGGGGCGCTGGCACAGGCCACTACCTTCGCGAAGCCGCTGGTCGTGTCCGACGTGCTCGCGCCCGATCTCGTGTCGGGCGCTGGCTGTCTCGTCGTCCCGGCCGGCGACCCGGTGGCGCTTCGGGCGTCTATCGATCGCGCCGTGGCCCACGCAGCGGCCCTGCACGCGGCCGCCGGCCGCGCCCGTGAGGTCGTGCTGCAAGCGCACACTTTCGAGGGTCACCTGGAGCGGATGTTGGCCGTCGTGCGCTGAGGGCGATCAGACTGCGGGGAAGTGCCGCCCGTCGACGCGCTCGCCCACCCGGCACCCGATGTCGTCGTAAGGCATGCGCCGGTCGCCCCACCACACGGCGCCGCTACGCAGATAGCGAAGTGCGTAGGCGCAGCGCGGTGCGTCAGAGTCGTTTGGCCACGAAGCGTGCCACACCAAGGGGTCATGCAGGCCGGCCTCGCCTGGCGCGAGCAAGTAGCTCACGACGGGGTGGCCCTCGGCCGCCGGGTCAACAGGCACCGTGCCAGCGTGCGGTCGTTCGTCCGCCAGCAGCGAAGCGCCAGTGCCGAAGTCGACCGGGAGCCGTTCGCCGCGGCGCTGTGAACCCGGCACGAGCTGCATGCCGCCGTTGTGTGGCGTCATCGGGTCGAGGGCGATCCACACCGTGACCGCCTCAGGCTCGACGATAGGCCAGTAGCCCAGGTCCTGGTGCCACGGTAACGTCCCCGTGTGCGGGTACTTGACGATGGCGTTGTCCTCCATGAGGAGCACCTCGGAGCAGTCGAGTAGTTGCCGGGCAAGATCTGCGATGCCGGAGTCGAACGCGACACGCCGGAAGCGATCGTCGAAGCGCCAGATGTTGAAGAGGAACGGGAATGTGTGCGGGGTACTGCGGCCCCCCGTTACGTACTCGAGGCGCCGTGCCTCGCCAGAACCCGTGGCGCGGATGGCGATTGGGTCGGTTAGCTCGTACGCATCGGTCGGGATGTCAGCGCGCAGGTGGTCGTCAAGCGCGGCACGCAGGTCCGATGCCCCGGCGTCGTCGAGGACGCGGATCGGGTGTACGAACCCGTCGGCTCGGTACGACGCGACCTGCTCCGCCGTCAAGGTCATTGGACGGGGCGGCGGTGCTGGCGCTCCAGCGGGAACTGCCGACTCACTTCAGGGAACACATAGTCAGCGTAGCGAGGGTGGTCGAAGAGGTGGAGCACGTATATCCCCTCGACCCACGGAGCCTCGAGGGGCAGCAGCTTGTACCGCAGACCGTTGATTCGGGCGATCTTCCGCATCGCGTGCGCAGCGTTGAACTCGTCGATGGCCAGGAGTTCACCGGTGAACGGCGAGTGGTACTCTTCGTGCGGGCCAACCGTGTCGTCGAAGTAGCAGAAGACTCGCGGCAGATAGCGCTCGGGCGGCCCGAGGAGCAGGGCCCGCATTGCCGCTGACGTCGCCGAGTAGTAGTCGAGGTCGAAAGCGAGGAAGCCGATGGGTGGCCAGTCCCCGGCGACAACCTCGGGGGCCGTTTCCGCGACGTCGCCGAGAAGGAGTGTGGATCGCTGCAGCCTCGACCGCAACGCCGCCTCGTCCATCCGGAAGAACCCCTCCCGCCAGATGTAGGGCATGTCCCGGTGGTCAACCGGCGCGGGCATGCCAACGCCAGTATCGAATCCGATGGTGTCGATCCGCAGCCCGTGTGCGGCGCCGAGCACCCCGGCGAGTCGCTCGAGCTCAAGAAGGCCGTTCCCCGTCGCCACCCCGAGTTCCGCTGCCGCTAGGGCCGACACTCCGAGGCGCTTGGCGAGGGCGGCGGCCTGAAGCAGACCGTAGGCGTACGGCGGGAAGTTCGACTCGGCGATGACGGCGGGCGGCCGTTCAGCGGCCACGGGTCGGCGCCTCTACCGCCGCGGCGGCCACTTCGGTCGCCGCTCTGACGGCGTCGATCGCGAACTCGATGTCATCGGGGGTGTGCGCCGCCGAGAGGAACCACTGGTGCGATGGGTGGAGTAGTATCCCTCGCGCCGTCGTGGCCCGGAAGAGCGCCCATACGTAGGCCTCCTGCCTAGCCGCATCCTCGAACGCGAACTGCACGAAGGGCATCGACGGGTAGCCGATGACAGAGGCCGGCACCCCCGCACCTGTGAACACCTCGCGAAGGCCCTGCTGGAGAAGCGCCCCCATGGCCGAAAGGTGATCGAGCGCATCGGTGTCACGGAGGATCTCGATGGTCCGGAGGGCAGCGACCATCCCCGCCGGGTTGGCGAAG
>CAYNGM010000111.1:0-7100 GCA_964396565.1 uncultured Anaerolineaceae bacterium
CGCCGCTCCTGGGCGACGAAGTCAGAGCGCGACTGAGCCGTCACGCCGGGAACGATCCGCTCGATGTCGGTGGCCACGGTCTCGGGCGACGCGACTCCGGCGACCCGTACGAGCGCGAAGCTGATCACGGGCACGTCGCCGCGCATGGCTCCGAAGTCGGTGAATGACACGAAGGCCACCGAATTGACGAGGCTCGCCGTCCCTCGCGACAGGCCAACGATCCGAGCCTCCCCGCCAAGGACGCCGACGCTGTCGCCGATGGTCACGCCGGCCTTCGTGGCGAAACCACGGTCGACGATGATCTCGCCGGGTCCGACCTGGGCGGAGCCTTCGACGATGTCCCACGGACCGCCCATCGACGCGCCCTCGGGCAAACCGATGACGTACGCCACCGCTCGCTCGTCGCCGGCGCTGATGGTATCGGTGGCCTCGAGGATCGGCGTGACGGTAGCGACCCCGTCGACGGCGCTGACCTCATTGACGACCGACGCGGGTAGCGACGAGGCCACCATGTGAAGGTTGCGAACGCCGGACTGCGCGACCCAGACGTCGGCGCCCGCTCGATCGATGTAGGTCGTCAGCTGGCTCGCGACACCGGCATAGATCGCATCAAGGGCAAGGGTCAGCGAGAGGGCGAGCGCGACGCCGCCAACCGACGCGAGGAGGCGGACCCGGTTCCGGGCAAGGTTTCGACGGGCCAGGAGGACGGTGGCGCTCATCCCCGGAAGACCTCGGCGGGCTCGAGTCTCGCCACCGACCGGGCCGGGATCAGCGCGGCGAGGAGGGCCATCAAGACACTGCTGACCAGCACGATGCCAACGGCCGCCGGCTCGATGGCCACGAGGAACTGCGGACGCCAGGACATGAGCGCCGCCCCGGCGGCGATGGCGAGTCCGATTCCGGCGACAGACCCCACGGCCGCCGCGATGAACGCTTGGATCGTCACGACCCGGTAAAGCGTCCGGTTCCGCGCACCGATAGCCTTGACCGCGCCGTACTCGCGGCGCCGCTCGATCGTGGCCGTGTAGATGACGAGCCCGACGACGATCACGCCGACGACGAATGCGATCGCGACCATGAGCCCGATCGGCGCGTCGTAGACGCGCGCCAATAGCTTCGCATCGTTGTCGACGACATCGCTCTTGAGGAGCACCTCTGCTGCTGGGACGTCGAGGCGATCGCGCAGGCCCTCAGGGCTGATGTCGGCCTCGGGCGTCACCAGCAGGAAGCTCCGCAGGCCGGGGGCGCGGAGAAGCGACTCGAGGGTCGAAATCGGGGCGAACGCGACCGACCCGGCCCAGAACGTCGTCTCGTCGGACAGCCCGACGATCGTCCTATCGCGGTCCAGCAGCCTCATGTGGTCGCCGATCCGCATCTCGTGTTGGCGGGCCGTCGTGCGGTCGACGACGAGTTCGTTGTCCGCTGTCGGCTCGCGGCCCTCCGCCAGCTTCCAGGGTCCACCCCCGAACGCCGGGTCGTACCCGATGAGGAAGAAGCCGTCCTTCCGGCCGTGGCGTTCGAAGATCACGAACTGCGAAACGACCGGAATGACCCGATCGACGCCGGGCGTGGACTGGACCACCTCGATGGCGTCGGCTGGCAGGACCGAACTCGTGCCCAGGAAGTCACGGATGCCCTTCTCGGCGACGACGACGGTGCCTTGAGTGTTTTCGAGGTAAGCCGAGGCCTGCCGGTAGACGCCTGCTCGGTACCCGGAAAGGAGGAGGATCAGCCCGACCGAAACGGCGACGCCGAGCACGCTGAGGAGGAACCGCGTGCGGTCACGGAAGAGGTTGCGGCGAGCGAGGAGCATGGCTCACGCCTCGACCGGGCGGCCGGCCTGATATCCGGCCCGCTCGATCGCTCGCGCGAGCACCCACACGTCCGTCGCGGCCGGGTCGTAGTCGACGTACGCCATCTCGGTCGCCGGGTTGACGTAGACGCGCAGCACGCCGTCGGTGGCGACCAGCTCGCGTTCGATCGTGGTCGCGCCCGCGCCGCCGCAGCCGAGGCCGTAGACGGGAATTCGGAGCCCACGCTTGGTGTCCATGGTGGAAGCCTGCGGCGGCAAGCTGAGGAGTGGATGAGGCGGCCCTGAGACTTCTGGCTGCGACCGGCGTGCGCGGCCGCTCCCGCGCTACGCACGCCTCGGCGATGGGCGAGGGCAAGAGGAGATCGGCGCATGAGCCCTCGCGCCGTTTCCCAAGAAGCGTCGGTTACTCCCCGGCCGTGGGCACCCCAAGCATTCGAAGGATGGATTCGCGCGGAAGCGACGTCCGCCGCTCCACGAGGCGCGCCACTCGATTGGGATTGCCACACGTCCGCGTGAGCTTCTTCCGGTCGAGTCCCGGCCAGATCGCAAGGGCACGGCTCCGGGGATCTCCTTCGACGATCGCGCCAACCGAGCCCCTCAGGTCTCCATTCACGAACCCGCCTCCTGCGCTTGCGCGAGTGTCCCTCCGGACACCGCAAGATCGAACTGGACGGCAACCTTGGCCGCAACCGATGAGACGGACCTGAATCCCAAGTAAGAAATGGCGATCCTGCGAGGGGCGCTGCGGAGTGGAATCAGGAAGCAAGAAGCGCGATCGCGAGAGGCGCGTCGCCGGAGTGGCTACGTCTCGCCATGGACATGCGGCGCAACCGCCTGGTCGAGCACGGCGGGGCCGTCGATGATGGCGCACGCTCGCCTGGCACGCTGCAGCTGGCGGGCGATCACCACGATCGCGACGACATTCATCGTGATACCGACCAGAAACAGCGGAGTCTTGTAAGCGTTGAGGAAGACGGCTGCTGCCGAGAGTCCAACCAACGGGAGCAGGTCGGCCAGATGGTGGGCGCAGCAGGCGAGCATGGCCGCGGCGCTGGTGCCGGTGCCGGCAGCGGTGGCGGCTGTGGCGGCGGCGGCGCGGTGTCGGCGGTCGACCGCGCGGAGCTCGACGAACAGGGCGACCTGCGTCCCAAAGCCGGCCACGATGAGGCCCACGAACATCGCATCGGCCGCGAGCTGCTCGAACGCATGGTCGACACCCTGGGCGAGGCTGATAATGCCGAGGTAGACGCCAGGGAGCAGTGCCGCCGCGACTAGACCGGCGACGACCGAGCGAACCCCGATCGGAAGCGTGGGCTGGAGTTGGCGCGCGATCGCAGTCACGATCCAGTCTCCCAGCGGAGGGTTCGTTCGGGCAGGTCGCCGACGCCCGACAGCACGAGCTCGATCCAGGCGGCGCCCTTGAAGAACGGCGTGGCGTTGCCCTCGAACGCGAGGGATCCTTCTCGGTGATGGCCACCCTTCGGTGCCGCCCATGCCTGGGCGGTCAACGCCTCGCCGCGGTCGTTGCGGAGGACGGCGTCCGCGAGGTCGAGCGCATCGAGATCGACTGAGTGCGTGTCGAGGGAGACATCGAACACGGCTCCCTCGTCCGGCCCGGCCCAGTCGACGACCGCGGTCACCTGGCCGCCCTCGCTGGTCCGGGTGGTAGCACTCGCCGAATCGCGTGGCGAACTGGCCGTTTCCGAGGCGGTGGGGCTCGCCGCCGAGCACCCGGAAAGCAGGACTGCCACCGACAGGAGCAATACCGCGAGCATTCGAACGTTCATGACCGAGACCTTGATGAGATCAGCTTAGAGACGGATGAGTCGGTGCTGAGGAATGCTCGAACGGCCGGTCGCGTTTCGCCGCCGAGATGACAACATCCAGGACGCGCCGCAGGCGCTCGGCAGCCTCGATCGCGATCGGCGCCATGCCAGGCGACCCGGCAATGCCGAGCGCAGCCCCGGGGTCGAGAATCTCGACGATCGTCCCCAAGCTCGCGGACTCCCGAAGAACGACATTGCATGGCAGGAGCGCCCCGATCGACGGGTCGATCTCGAGAGCGCGATAGGCGAGCCGCGGGTTGCAGGCCCCGAGGATGAGGTAGGGAGGGCGCTCGAGACCGAGCTTGGCCTTGAGCGTCGCGGCGACATCGATCTCCGTCAGGACGCCGAAGCCTTCGTCCCGGAGGGCGGCCTCAAGACGAGGTCGGACCTGCTCGATCGACTCCGGCACGGCAGCCGCGAAGGTGTAGCTAGTCATCACGTGTCCTCTTTCGATGGGTATGCAGGCGAACGAGCGCCGTCCGGGCTCACCCGGTCGGCGCTCGTGGATCGTGCCTTGTCAGTTGCTCGGGTGATGCTGAGCGTGAAGCTGCTGCATCTGCGCCGGGTCACACACCCCGCTTTCGACCATCTGGTCATGGCGCGCGTCCATCTGCGCCAGCTGATCGGACGTCATCATCCCGGCGCCGCCCATCATCCCGGCGCCGCCCATCATCCCGGCGCCGCCCATCATTCCGGGCCCGGTCGAGGAGCTCGCCGGGGGGTCCTGGGCGGCCGCCAGACCGGCGGTCCCGAGCAGGAGGGTGCCAGCAAGAGCACTGCCGGCCAGGATCCCAAGCTTCTTCGATGTCATCGTTCGTCTCCTTCGTTCAGATGCCGAGCAGGCGTCGTGCCTGTTCGTATTCCGCTTGCGTGATCTCACCGCGCGCAAAGCGCGCCTTGAGGATCTGTGCGGCATCGTCAGCCGCTGGGCGGTCCCGACCCGCGATCGCGACCACCAGTGCCCAGACGAGCACGACGACCAGCACGATCCCGAGGACCATCCAGAGCCAGCCGCCTGCGCCCATCCCCCACTCGAACCCGGTCATCATCTCGGTGATCTCCTTCATGTCGGCTCCAGGTCGGTCCCGACACTCCGGATGTTCGGGCACACCGCTCAAGCGGGTATGCGCGCCGACTTCAAGTTCCGATCAAGATGCCGGCCCGCGTGGTCCACGGATCGCCGGGCCACGCTCACCTCAGTGCCAGCCGCTGCTCATTTGGCTCTCAGGAGCGTCGGACACCCTCTATCCAGCGTCCGTGGACGCATCTGCATCAAGGAGGACCGACCATGACACCGACGACCACAAGCGATCCCGTCTGCGGGATGCAGGTCGACCCTGAAATCGCCGTCGCCGTGGAGTACGGCGGCAACACCTACCACTTCTGCGAGTCCGCCTGCGCGGACACCTTTCGCGATGACCCCGATCGGTGGATCCCGCAGGCACTGACAGTCGACGGCTAACGCCCGATCGACACCCTCATCGGGCATTCAGACCTCTCTCATCTGGCTCTTATCGCAGGCGTGGAAACTCGCACTAGTTGCGTATGTGTTTCCAGTCGTCGTGAGCGCAGAGGAGAGTCATGATTCCGAAGAACCGCCTGATCGCAGGCTTCGGGGCCGCCGCGGTCGTCGTGATGGTTGTCGCCGTGCTCGCCGTTGGCCGCCCCGGAGTAGGACCAGGTTCGACGCCAGAACCCGCCGCCGCCAAGGGCACGGTCTGGGTCGCTGACGAATACGGGAACAGCGTGACGGTGATCGACGCGGCGACCAACGAGCCCGTCACGACGCTCACCGGCATCGAAGGCCCGCACAACCTCCAGGTCGCACCGGACGGCAAAAGCGTGTGGGTGGTGAGCGGCCACGAATCGACCGCGATCATGATCGACGCCTCGAACTACACGCTCCATGGAACCGTCCCGACCGGCAAGGATCCTGCCCACATCGTCGTCAGCCCGGACGGCAAGACGGCGTATGCCACGAACGGCTCCGACGACTCCGTCACGGTCATCGACGTCGCGAGCATGGAGACCGTGGCCACCGTCCCGGTCGGCGCGTACCCCCACGGCCTGCGCCCCAGCCCGGACGGGAAATGGGTTTACGTCGCGAACGCCAAGGGCACGACGCTCAGCGTCATCGACACGGCCACGAACACCAACGTCGCGGATATCGAGGTCGGCAAGAAGCCCGTCCAGGTCGGCTTCTCACCCGACGGGCAGTTCCTCTATGCGTCGCTCAATGCCGAGAACGCCGTCGCCAAGGTCGATATCACGACCCGAACCCTGGTCGACAAGGTCTCCGTCGGGGTCGGGCCGATCCAGGTCTTTGTCACGCCCGACAACAGGTACCTGCTGGCCGCGAACCAGGGAACCGAGGAGAAGCCGTCGACCACCGTCTCGATCATCGACACCGAGACCTTCGCGGTCGTCGGCACGGTCGAGACCGGCAAGGGTGCGCATGGCGTCGTGATCGATCCGGCGAGCCGGTATGCGTACATCTCGAACATCTACGGCGATGACGTTGCCGTTCTCGACATCGTGGCTCAGCGGGTGGTCGCGACCGTCCCCAGTGGGACGGGCCCCAACGGGATCAGCTTCTCGCCGAGGTCGCCGGCGCCCGCCAGCGCGACGGAGATCGCCATCCCGATGCCGGAGCACGAGGATGACGACATGCCGGACATGGAGCACTGATCGAACGCCGTTCTCGGTTTGCGGAGGAGGGGGCCTCGCCGTCCAATCCCGACGTAGCGGACCCGGCCTCGCGCCGGGGTTCGGTACGTGCCGCGATCAGCTTGCCGGTAGAAAGACGCGGAAGGTGGCGCCGAGACCCGGGCCGTCGCTGAAGGCCTCGGCCCGGCCGCCCATCGCCTCAGCCAGGGCACGGGTGATGGCGAGGCCGATGCCGGAACCTCCAAGCGCTCGGGAGCGGGACGGGTCGACGCGAAAGAAACGCTCGAAGACGCGCTCCAGTTGCTCCGGGGTCAGCCCGGGACCCTGATCGCTGACGCCGATCGCGACATGATCAGCGTCCCGACTCGCCGACAGGGTCACGGCGCTCCCCTGCGGGGAGTATCGGATGGCGTTGCTGAGGAAGTTGTCGAGGATCTGACCAAGCCGCTCGGGATCCGCCCGCACCGTCAGTGGCCCCGGTCCGGTGTCCGCTCGGATCTCGATACCGTGCTCCTGCGCCTGCGCCGAGATACGCTTGGTGGCCGCCTCGAGCGCATCGATGGCGTCGACGGCCTGCAGCGACAGCGGAAGCTGGCGTGCCTCCGCCCGCCACAGTTCCTGGAGGTCGTTGACGAGGCGCGAAAGGCGCGCCGTCTCGCCGCGCAGGAGCGTCCACGTGGTCTCTGTTGGCTGGACGATCCCGTCCTCGAGCCCCTCAAGGTAGCCATCGAGCGTGGCGAGTGGGGTCCGCAGCTCATGAGCCACATCGCCGACCAGCTGGAGGCGGCGTCGCT
>CAYNGM010000112.1:0-7080 GCA_964396565.1 uncultured Anaerolineaceae bacterium
GCTCCACAAGCTCTTCCCGGTCGTGGTCGTGCTCGACTGGGTGATAGATCCCCCGGTCACCCGGATCAACTGGCGAGATGTGGCCATCTGGCTCATCTATCCGATCATCTGGGCCGTCATCACCGTCATCCGAGGAGCACTGGACGGGTGGTACCCGTACCCGTTCCTCGACCCGGACAAAGCCGGTGGTTATGGCCAGGTGGCGATCGTCATCGCTGCGATCACGATCGGTTTCATCGTCCTCGGTGCGATCATCCGCGCGATCGGGAATGCGCGCCACATGAGGATGAGTCAGCCGGAGATCTGACCCCATCCGAGGGGGACCGGGACGGTCACCGCACCGTTGGTATCGCAGACTGCCGGCGTCGGGCAACTGTGGTCACGTTGACACCCGGGATCGTTGGCTCGGGAGCCTGGGCCATCGGCTCGACGATCCAGGTCGACATGGCCAGGTCATCAAGCGCCAGTAGCCGCTCGGCTAGGGCCGAACCGATCGCTCGGTGGTCCTCGAGCAGCGCGCGGAACTCGGAGTTCCTCTCCGGGCCGTCCGCCCGTCCATACGTGACGGTAGACAACCGCGTCGCCCCGACGCTCGCGGTGTGTAGCGCCGCGACCTGCTGGCCGGTCGGGTCGTACAGGTACGCGCGACCGCCGGTCATCCCGGCCCCGAAGTTCGCCCCGATCGGCCCGAGCACGACGACCGTACCGCCGGTCATGTACTCGCAACCGTGAGGACCGATGCCCTCGACCACGGCAGTCGCCCCGGAGTTGCGCACCGCGAAGCGCATCCCCGCCCGACCCACCAGGTGGAGCCGACCCGCGGTCGCACCATACAGGACGGTGTTGCCGGCGATGGCCTCAGATGATGGGTCGGTCGCGAGATCCGGTTCGGGGACCACGACGAGCCGGCCACCGGACAGGCCCTTGCCGACGTAGTCGTTCGCCTGTCCGACGACGGTCAGGTCAACGCCGGGACCTGCGAACGCCCCGAACGACTGTCCGACCGAACCACGCAGTTCGAGACGGACCGGGCCGCGCACCTCGCCGCGTTCGAGCGCACCCGACAGCACGGCACCGAAGGAACGATCCGACGTCGAGACACCCAACCCGGTCGCCGCCACCGGACCCTGCCCACGGAACGCAGCGGCGATCCTCGTCTCGAGCGGAGATGCCGGTGCATGCCGGATCTTCCGCGTCGTGAGTGATGGGTCGGCACGGCGGGCAGCCTCCGTCATCCAGGCCGGAGCGCCGACCACGGCTGCCAGGTCCGGACGCGCGGACCTGACCGGTCGCAGGACGAGCCGGCTCTCGCCGATGATCGCGCCGACCGACCGGGCGCCGACCTCCGCCAGTTCATGACGTAGGTCTTCCGCGATCGCCAGGAAGAACCGCTCGACCATCTCGGGCGTGCCGGTGAACTTGGCGCGGAGATCCTCACGCTGGGTGGCGATGCCGGTGGGGCACGTGTCGAGGTGGCACTGTCGGGCCATGTCGCAGCCGATCGCGACCAGTGCCGCAGTCCCGAACGCGAATTCCTCGGCGCCCAGGAGGGCGGCGACCAGCAGGTCACGGCCGGTCTGCAGCCCACCGTCGGTCCGGAGCGCGACGCGGTCACGGAGCCCATTGCGGAGCAGGACCTGGTGGACCTCCGCCAGCCCGAGTTCCCACGGCGCGCCGACGTGCTTGATGCTGCTCAGTGGCGACGCCCCGGTCCCACCGGCATGCCCGGACAATTGGATGTATGTCGCGCCCGCCTTCACGACACCCGCTGCGATGGTGCCCACACCCCGAGACGGGACGAGCTTCACCCCGATCCGCGCGGCCGGGTTGATCGCTCGCAGGTCCGCGATGAGCTGTGCGAGGTCCTCGATGCTGTAGATGTCGTGGTGTGGAGGAGGGCTGATATAGCTTTGCCCAGGCTGGCCGCGCCGAAGGGCGGCGATGTAGGCCGTGGCCTTGCGACCGGGGAGCTGGCCGCCCTCGCCGGGCTTGGAGCCCTGCGAGATCTTGATCTCGAGCTGGTCGGCGCGCGCGAGGTATGCGGCCGTCACCCCGAACCGGGCGGAGGCGACCTGCTTGATCCGGGCGTCGCGCCGGCGGCCATCGGCGTCCGGGATGTACCAGGCCGGGTCCTCCCCGCCCTCCCCGGTGTTCGCGGATCCGCCAGCGCGTTGGATGCCGATCGTCAGCGCCTGGTGGGCCTCGGGAGACAGGGCGCCGACGCTCATCGCCGACACGACGAACCGGCGAGCG
This sequence comes from uncultured Anaerolineaceae bacterium, assembly GCA_964396565.1. Classification (GTDB taxonomy): domain Bacteria; phylum Chloroflexota; class Limnocylindria; order Limnocylindrales; family CSP1-4; genus SPCO01. The sequence goes on from CAYNGM010000112.1 coordinate 2,254, forward strand.
ATCGCGCGGGTGTCCTCGACCTCGGCGAGCGGCACGGCCGAGGTGACGGGCACGATCCGGAGCTCGTCACGCGGCACCGATGGCGTCTCCACCCCGCGGGCCAGTGCAGCTCGATAGCGCACGAGGGCTGCGTCGACCGACGGGACCGTATCGCCGTCAGCGAGCGAACCTGACAGGACCTGGATCCCCCTGGCGACGGTCGGCGAGAACAGATGCGTCTCGCCATCCGCACGGAACCGCGCGAACCCGGGATCCGGCAGTCGCGGCTCGCGCCCTGACGGGGTGGGCGGGAGGTCGACGGCCGCGGCGCGGCGACGAAGTTGTCGAGCGGCGAGGTCGGCGAAGCGGGTCCGGCCCGGCCAGGCGGCCGCCATCGGGAAGCAGCGCTCGATGATCTCTGGAGCGAGGTCGATGGTGTCCACGAGTGCGCCACCGACGTAGCTCGCGACCGAGCTGATGCCCATCCGCGCGAGCGTCTTGCGCAGGCCAGCCTCAAATGCGGCTACAAGGTTGGCGATGGCATCGACCGGCGTAAGCGATTCGGCGCCCCGACTGCCCGCCACCTCTGTCGCTAGCTCGAGCGCGAGTCTCGGATGAGCAGCGGTCGCACCGACCGCCAGGACCATCGCCATGGCGTGCACGTCCAGGATGTCCGCAGCATCGGCGACTACGTCCGTGCGGCCGCGTAATCCGGCTTCGGTCAGGGCGGTGTGGACGGCTCCTATGGCAAGGACGGATGGCGCGGGCAGACGATCGATCGACAGCGCGGCATCTGAGACGATGAGGACCTCGACACCGCGCTCCGCAGCCGTCACGGCGTCAGACGCGAGTCGGGTCAGGGCCGTCTCCAGCCCCCCATCGCCATCGGTCGGGTCCCACGTCGCGTCCAGGGTCCGCGCGCGCTGTCCCCGCTCGCCGAGCGCGCGCTCCAGGCCCCCGAGATCCGCGACAATCGGTCGCTCCAGGCGTAGGGTCCGCGGTCTACGCGGCGGTCCACCGAGCAGCGCGGGTCTCCGGCCGAGTTCGACGCGGAGGTCCATGACGATGCGCTCGCGCTCGGGGTCGATGGCCGGGTTGGTGACCTGCGCGAACGCCTGGCGCAGGTGGTCGGCGACCGGGCGATCGAGTCGACCACGCCCGGCCGTCGGGGTGTCGTCGCCCATGCTCCACAGCGGCTCGTGCCCCTCGAGGGTCATGGTCCGGATATCCAGACGAGCGCGCTCGGCGTCGACTCCCGCGAGGTAGCGCGTGACGTGGTCGAACGGCGTACGGCCTTCGATGGCTGCCGCGACCGCCGCCGGAAGGTCCTCGTGGGTCGCCCGTGGTGCGTCGTGGATCGGCAGCGACCGCAGGGCCCACGCCTTTGCTTCGGTATCCTCGCGGATCGTCTGACGCCCGGGCTCTATCAGCAGCATCTCGCCTGGGCCGAGTCGACCGCGCCGGACCGTCTCGTCCGCCCGGAACGGGACAGCCCCGGCCTCGCTCGCGACGGCCACCAGCCGATCACGGGTCGTGGCGAACGACGCCGGGCGCAGACCGTTGCGATCGACGAGCGCCCCGACGGTCCGGCCGTCGGCGAAGACGATCGCGGCCGGTCCGTCCCACGGAGCGAGTAGACCCGCGGTCCGTCGGCGCAGCGCGGCGACCTGTGGGTGCGGGGCGCGCCGCAGCCCGAGCGCCTCGGGGATCATGGCGAGCATCGCCGGGGCAAGCTCCCATCCCGTCGAGGTCAGGAGTTCCAGGGCCTCGTCGAGCGAGAGCGAATCGGAGCCGTCGGGCGAGAGTAGCGGTCCGGCCGCCAGGAGATCGGTCGCGATAGGTCGGGCACCGAGATCCCGTGTACGACCGCGCACATGCTCGCGATTGCCACGCACCGTGTTGATCTCGCCGTTATGGGCGATCGCCCGGAATGGCTGAGCAAGCCGCCAGACGGGGTGGGTGTTCGTGGCGTACCGCTGGTGGAAGACCGCGTACCCCACCGGGATCGGCGCACGCAGGTCCGGGTACAGCTCGGCCAGGCGGCTTCCGGCGACAAGGCCCTTGTAGACGACCGTGCGACAGGACGCGGACGGGATCGATAGCGTCGCGACCGCCCCGCCGACCTCGCGCGCCGCCGTCTCCACCCGACGCCGCGCCACGACGAGGCGCCGTTCGAACTCCAGGTCGCCGATCGGTCGCGGATCCATCGACGACCGCGCAGGTCGCGCGACGATGGCCGTGGCCACCGACGGGCGCGAGACGGCGGCGGCCGCGCCGAGGGCGCTCGGATCGAACGGGACGACGCGCCAGTTAAGGACGGGCAGTCCGGCGTCGACGAGCGTCGTCTCCACGAGCGTCCTGGCAGCACGACATGCCATACGCCCGCGGGGGAGGAACGTCATGACGACCCCGGGTCGTGACGAGGTGATCGCGGGATCCCCGGTCACGAGGGCGAGGACGGAAGGATCGAGTGGCAGCGACACTCCGGCGCCGTCGCTCGACTCACCATCGGCGCCGAATGCGCCGCGATGAGCGAGGGCTGCGAGCCCGGCAAGAGCCAGTGGAAAGACCCGGTCGCGGGAACGGCCCCCGGCATCGGCCACGAACCCGACGCCACACGCATCATGTTCGAAGCGGGCGTCGTACAGCGGCCCTGTCTGGATGCGCCGCGGACGGCGACGGGATCTGTCGCGCTGGTCTGGTTCCACGTGACGGGTACTCCGCTCGACAAGCAGACGGTGGCAGGTTCCATCGGCCACGTGCGATCGGCGAAGGACGCGACATGAACCGTCGCCGAAGCCTACGGTTGCTGGCAGCGTGCGAGCGCCCTCGCCACGGGCACGGGATGGTGTCGTTTCGGAGGCCGACGATCTGCCCCATCCTCCCGAGGATTGCGGGTCGGGATCAAACGCCAGAGGTATGACGGCGGCGACTTGCCTGACGATGCGGTCGCTCTCGCCCGACCGACGAATGGCGGGGCGTCGTCGGACGATTCGCCTGCGTCCCGCACTGACTACTATTCGCCGATGGACCTACTGCTCGAAGCCTTCGACACCCAGCTCCGCCGTCAGCCACGCTGGCCGGGTGTCGAGTTCGCCGACCGCGTCATCAGGATCGTTGGCGAGGCGTGGGCGGGAGTCCTGTGGAGCGACCTCGATGAGGAGACCGCGGACGCGATCATCGCGCGAGAGGTCGCCCACTTCGGCGCTCGGCCGGAATGGGAGTGGAAGTACTACTCGTACGACGAGCCGAGTGATCTGCCCGATCGGCTTCGTGCCGCCGGGTTCGTGCCCGAAGAGCAGGAGACGCTGCTGGTTGGACGAGTCGAGGCGATGCCCACCTCCCGTCCGCTCCCGGGGGGTGTGACGCTCGTCAGCGTGGACGATCCCATCGGGATCGAACGCTTCTTGCGGATCAGCGATGAAGTGTTCGGGGAGCGCAGTGACGCCTTCGGGCGCGAGCTGCTCGCGGACATCAGGGCCGGAAGGGCGGCAGCCGTCGTCGCCATGGCCGATGATCGACCGATCTCAGGCGGGCGGATCGAGTTCTACCAAGGCACCGACTTCGCCGGTCTGTACGGCGGCGCGACCGTTCCCGACTGGCGCGGCCGCGGCGTGTTCCGGGCGATCGTCGCGTACCGGACCGCCCTTGCCGGCGCGCGCGGCTTCCGCTACCTGCAAACGGATGCGTCGGATGACAGCCGACCGATCTTCCTGCGGATGGGCTTCACAGCCATCGCGACCACGACACCGTTCATCCATCCGTAGGCGATGGCAGACGGTCCGCGTCCTGCGAAACGGGCCAGGGCGCTACATCTGCGAGCCGGGTGGGATTCGAACCCACGACCAAAGGATTAAAAGTCCCCTGCTCTGCCACTGAGCTACCGGCCCGCGGGTAGCCTACAGCGCCACGCCGTGGCTGGACCCCACCGGCCCGTGTCTATCCGTTTCTGTTCGCAGGCTGCCCACGTCATGGGCAGGGTCGTGCACGGCAGCTGGACCATGGCCGCCCGCCGCTAGGCCCAAGCACGAGGCTGCCCACCCGATGGGCAGGATGCGAACGCGCTTCTGACGAAAATCGATCCCGAAGACCTTTCGAGCCAGGGCGCCGTTGCCGCCGCTGCTCCGCGTGGAGCAAGCCCTCAGGCCGGAGGAGGGACCTGGGTGGGCAGCGGGTCGCCACTGAGTCCGGCAAGCAGATTCGCGGCGGCCATCGCGGCCATCTTCCCGCGCGTCGCCCGTGACGCCGAGGCGATGTGCGGCACGATCAGGCAGTCGTCGCGGCCGACGAGCGGCGAGTCCATCGGGATCGGCTCGGGGTCGGTGACGTCGAGGGCGGCGGCCCAGATGATGTCCCGCTCCAGGGCATCGGCTAGGGCCGCCTGGTCGATCACCGGACCGCGCGAGGTGTTGACCAGTACTGCCGTCGGCTTCATCCGGGCGAGGGTCTTGGCGTTGATGAGATGTCTTGTCTCGGGGGTGAGGTTGACATGGAGCGAGACGAAGTCGCTTCGCTCCAGCAGTTCGTCCAGGGACACGTAAGTCGCGCCGAGTGGCCCCATCATCGAGGTGGGCAGCTCGTTGACATCGTGATACAGGATCTCCATCCCGAAGCCCGCCGCGCGACGCGCCACGGCCTGCCCGATCCGCCCGAACCCGACGATCCCGATCGTCGCGCCGTGGACGTCCGGGCCGAGCAGCAGCAGCGGACCCCATGTCTTCCAATGACCTTCACGGACGTATCGCTCGCCCTCGGACACGCGTCGCGCGGCGGCCATCAGCAACGCCCACGCGTGGTCCGCGGTCGTCTCGGTCAGCACGCCGGGCGTGTTACCGACGGGGATCCCCC
>CAYNGM010000113.1:0-3231 GCA_964396565.1 uncultured Anaerolineaceae bacterium
CCCAGAAACACGAAGGCCCGGGGCGATGAGCCTCGGGACCTGGTTAGTAATCTCCCGCGTCGCGCCGCCGACGCTTCGGCGGATCGCCGGTGGGTGGTCGCCCGGTCGTCTCACGGAACGACCGACGCGCCATGCACGCGCGATGGCTTGAGCCTCCTGGCTGGTGGATCGTCCCCGAGTCGCCCGGGAACGGCCGAAGTATACCAGTCACCGGGTCCGCCGCCGGGGCCAGCCTGTCGCCCGCCGAGACCAGCCTGTCGCCCGCCGAGACCAGCCTGTCGCCGCCGAGACCAGCCGTGTCGTCCCAGCCTCTGAGGTTTCCGCGGTCCGACCACTGCGTCCTCGCCGCCGAGACCACCGTGTCGCCGCCGCGGCCACTGTGTCGCCGCCGAATCCCACCCCATGGTCGTACCGACGAAGGATCCGACGAACCGCGAGTCGATCATCGACCGACGGGCCATCCAACCGCTGATCCTCCCGTGGGGTGGGACATACGACGAATGAAGGGACCGGACCTGGGAGCGCTCGACCTTTACCGCCCGTTCATTCTCCCGTAGGCCCACCCCGTGGGAATCGCGAACTTGGACCTCGCCACCCGCGCCGACCTTCCCCCGCCCTCCCCGATCTCCCCGATCACGCCTCGTTCCGGTCCGATCCCATCGGATGATCGCGGTACATCCGGCGTGGGGCGGCGGTACCTCCGGCGGGTCCGGGTCCCGGTACCCCGTCGGTAGCCTTGCGTTCGTGATGCGCCTGCTTGGGGTCCTGGCGCTCGCGGCACCGCTCGCGCTCGGGATCCTGCTCCTCGTCTCACCGGTCGCCTTGGCATCGGTGGTCGACGAGGGTCTTCGGTCTGTGAGCTCCGCCCTCGGGGCGGCATGCATCGGCGTGTCCATGACAGCCCTCCTCGTCGCCGGCTACTTCCGTTTCCGTTTCGGGCCACTCGTCCGCGCCGCTGAGCGCCTTGCCGCGGGCGACTACGCCGAGGTCGCGGTCCCGCGCCAGCACGGCCTGGAGGGTCGGCTCGCGGTCGCCCTCACGACCGTCGGAGGGGCCCTTGCCGACACCCACGACCGCGCGACGATCGACAAGCTGACCGGTGTCGCCAACCGTCAAACGCTCCTGGCCGACCTGTTCTCCGAGGTCGAGCGCGCCCACCGCTACGAGCGACCGCTGTCGGTCGCCTTTGTCGACATCGATCACTTCAAGGCCGTCAACGACACCTACGGACACGGCGCCGGCGATGTCGTCCTGCGCGGTGTGGCGCAGACCATCGCGGCCAACCTGCGCGCCAGCGACCGGATCGGCCGCTACGGCGGCGAGGAGTTCATGCTGATCCTGACCGAGACAGGGGTCGAGGAGGGATCGACCCTCACCGAGAAGCTGCGCACGCTCGTCCAGCGCCAGCGCTTCAGCGTGGCTCCTGGGCTCGAGCTGTCGGTGACGATCTCGATCGGGATCGCCGGAGGGATCGGGGGACAGCTGCGGATGGAGGCGCTCGTTCGCGACGCTGACGCCGCCATGTACTCAGCCAAGTCGCTTGGGCGCAACCAGACCTACATCTTCGCCGAGCCCGACGACGATGCCCGGGTCCCGCGTGCGCCGATCTCGGCAGCCGGCCGCGCCCACGCCGTTGAGATCGGACGTCAGGCTGCCGCCGCAGCGACAGCGACCCTCGCCTCCGTTCTCGCTCCCCTGCCCCACCACCGGGGTCAGCCTTCGCCGCTCATCGCGTCGATCGTCACGACGCTCGCCCGCCAACTGCAGCTACCTGAGGCCGAAGTGGACAAGATCCGCATCGCCGCCCTGCTCCACGACGTCGGCAAGGTCGCACTGCCGGCGGAGATCCTGGACAAGCCGGCCCCGCTCACTCCGGCCGAATGGCGGACCGTGGTCCAGCATCCGCGGATCGGCCAGGTGATCCTGGAGCACGCAGCCGCCCTCAAGGACGCGGTGCCGATCATCCTCCACCATCACGAACGGTATGCCGGCCACGGCTATCCCTACGGTCTACGAGCGATGGAGATCCCGCTTGGAGCCCGGATCGTGGCCATTGCCGATGCCTATGACGCGATGGTCCACGATCGACCATACAAGCGAGCGATGTCGCACGACGCGGCTGTCGAGGAGCTGCGCCGCCACGCCGGCACGCAGTTCGACCCCGAACTCGTCGAGGTCTTCTGCGACATCTATGCGAGCCGGGCGCCCGAGCCCGAGGATGACGCCGCCTTCTACGGCGCCCTCGCGACGTCCCACCAGGCTGGTCGTCCGGAGCTGGTCGTACCGGAGCCGGCCGCGCGCCGGACAGATCGGCGTCGCCGACGGTCGGACGACGAGGCTCCCCAGAGCACGGGGACCACAGAGGAGCCAGCGATGGCGACGGGGCCCGTGGAAACGCCTGACTCGGAGGCGACATCGATGACGATGGCGCCTGACGGGGTCCTTGGGCTCGTTCCGCGCTCGGTGACGACCCAGCCGATCGTCGTTGACGATCGACCGACGCCGTCACGAAGGCGGCGCCGCACCTCCGCGGGCTGAGATCGACCGCCCGTCCGGCACTCTATCCCGCGTCTGCTCCGCCGAGGTCAGAACAGATCAGGCAGGATGAGCAGCCGCCACATACCGACGCCGAGTACCCCTATCGCGACGACGATCAGCAACGACTGCGCCTTGCGGTATCTGACCTTCGTGGTGATGCTGGCGAAGAACATGGTCACGGCCAGGATCACGACGACCAGGACGTACTGGGTCGCGATCGTCGAGGCATCGCTGGCGATCGCCAGCTGCTCCTCCGCTTCGTCCGCATAGGCTTCCGAGCGGACCAGATCCGGGATCACGTACTCGGCGAGTTCGAACGGGGTCCCCTCAGGTATCGGTCGCGGGATCCCCTGCGCATCGACGGTCGTGCCGGCCAGCCATGCCGCCTGGGCGACATCCAACTCATCGGAGAATCGGGCTTCCAGAAAGCCGGCCCGGGCGGCATCGCCGGAGCCTACGGCGTCCACCCAGTCGAGCCAGGTCTGGACATCCACGAGCCGGTGGGTGGCCGCCGAGGTCGCAGCCCGAGCGGCCTCGGTACGCGCGACGGCGGAACCGGCCTGGGCGTCGGCCTGCTTGTCTGCCCACTGGCTCGCCTCGTATGAGGCCCATGCGGTCGCCACGGCCGCGATGGCCAGGACGATCGCCGTCCAGGTTTCGACCAGTCGCTGTCGGCGCTCGTAGCGGGTCTCC
>CAYNGM010000113.1:3331-7066 GCA_964396565.1 uncultured Anaerolineaceae bacterium
GACGATCGCCGTCCAGGTTTCGACCAGTCGCTGTCGGCGCTCGTAGCGGGTCTCCCTCGGGGCCCCTTCGACATGGTCGTCACCAAAGACGGTCTCGACGGCCTCTCCGAGGTCCTCGAGGACGCCCTTCGGGCCATGCTCTGGATGATCGTCGGCATGGTCGGAGTCGTTGTCGATGTCGACGTCCTGCCCTGTCGCCGGGTCATCGCGCACCGGGTCCGATCCGCTGGTGACATCGCGCTGGTCGGTCATGGGCGCCATGATGCCGTGCCGGACGAGGGCTGTGCCAGCCATCGGCGCTGGGGGCCGGCCGCCAGCAAGCCAGGCCACCCGCCGGGCACCGGGGCCGGCGAGCCAGGCCCTCCGCGCTCACCGCCCCTCGTCCCGCGCCACCCCTGGCGAGCCGGTGCATCGCGAGCGAAGTCGTCGATACGCGGCAGTGAAGAGCCGACTGCTACGTTGTCGACACCCGCCAACCCCGCCCGCCGCCCGCCTCGTCGTCCCGCCGGACACGCAGGGTCGTCACCGGAGCATCCGGCCGACCGGGAAGGAGATCGGACCGTGAACAAGGTCCTGCTCACGGGGCGCCTGACACGCGACCCCGAGATGCGCAGCCTGGCCAGCGGCAAGAGCGTCACGACGTTCACCGTGGCCAGCAACGAGTTCATCGGTGGAGGCCGCGAGAAGGCGGAGTACCACTCCATCGTCACCTGGGATCGCCTGGCGGAGATCGCCGGACAGTACCTGGGCAAGGGCCAGCAGGTCGCCATCGAGGGACGCCTGCAGACGCGCTCCTGGGACGACGAGCGCAGCCAGCGGCACTGGAAGACGGAGATCGTCGCCAATCACGTCGAGATGCTCTCCGGTCGCAAGAAGAAGGACTACGAGGCCCAGCAGGCGGCAGACTCGCTGACCGCACAGGCGCAGGCATACGGCGAGGCGCCACCGACCGAGCCGATCCCGGCGTCGGTCGGGGCTGCCCAGGACCTCGCCGGGTCGGATCCGGACATCGACGCGGACGATGACGAGGAGGCTGCCGCCTGACCCAGGTTCCCCCACGTGACGGCGGCGACGCGACCCCCTCCGTGTCGCCGCCCGTCCGACCTACACGAACTCGAAGAACGACACCGCAAGGATGGCGTAGACGAGCATCAGCAACGCGCCCTCCAGCCAGTTCGACTCGCCGTCGAGGGCGATCAGCGCGCTGATCCCGACCGCCGCCGCGACAGCTGCCACCTCCAGTGGCGTGAAGACGAGGTCCATCGGTTGGCCGATGAGCACGCCGAGCAGGACCAGGACCGGAGCCACGAACAGGGCGACCTGCAGGCTCGAGCCGTACGAGACTGCCATCGCGAACTCCATCTTGTCCTTGGCCGCGAGCTGGACGGCCACGAGGTGCTCGGCGAGGTTGCCGATGGTCGGGATGAGGACGACGCCGACGAAGAACGGGGTGAGGTCGAACTGCTCGATGAAGCCCTCGATGGAGCCGACGAGGATCTCCGAGAGGAGGGCCAGCAGTCCGGCGGCCAGGAGCAGCACGACGACCGCGGTGCGCCCGCTCCAGGCGGGTCCCGCGTGGCCCTCAGGCTCACCCTGCCCGCCAAGGGTCTCGGCCGGGTTGCGGAAACCATAGATGAGCGACAGGACATAGCCCGTGATCAGGACGATGGCCACCAGGACGGATTCCTCGGTCAGGGTCCCCTGGCCGGGTTCGCTGGTCGTGAACGCGAACACGGCCGGGACGAACAGCCCGATGACCGCGACGACGAGGAGCGCCGCGTTGGCGCCCGCCACCCGTGCGCTGAACTGCTGCCGACCGTGGCGCAGGCCGCCGATCAGGACCGAGGCACCGAGCACCAGCAGGAGGTTGCCGATGATCGAGCCCGTCAGCGACGCCTTGACCACGTCGATCAACCCCGCCTGCAGGGCGAAGAACGCGATGATCAGCTCCGCGATGTTCCCGAACGTCGCGTTCAGGACGCCACCGACCTGCGGCCCCGTGAGCGACCCCAGGCGCTCCGTGGACAGGCCGACGACCCAGGCGAGCCCGAGGATCGCGATGGCGGATACGACGAAGATCACCGATGCGTCGGCGTGGAGCCCGAAGTCGAGGACGATGGCGACCGCGCTGGCGATCAGGGTCGCGAGGATCGCCGCGCGGCCGACCGGCGTCAGTCGCCCCAGGATAGGAAGGCCGTTCCGGGGCTCGTGGGCTGGGCCGGCCGTCGGCTGGTTGATCATGCGCACCCATGGTGACCTTCTCGTGCGTCGCGGTGCAACCCCTTCCGGCGGCTGGCTCCTGGCACGCACCCCGGATGGTGGACGTGGCGGACGTGGCGGACTCCGTCGCCTCAGGCGCGGAGCATGGCGAACACTGCGCGCCCCACCACCGCGATGAAGATGATCGCAGCGGCCAGGAAGATGGCCTCGACCGCGATCCCGGACAGCGGCAGGACACCGGTCCGGGCCGCGCTCCAGCGGGTCAGCCCAAGGATGATCCCGGCAACGCCGGCAACGAGCGCGAGGACGACCACCACCAGATCGACCGCACGGAATCGAACGCGGCGGTACGAGGTACGGGCGCCCCCGGCCCCGAAGCCGCGCGACTCGAGGCTGATCGCGGTTCGTCCCATGCGCTCGAACGCACCGGCGAAGACGGGCACGAACGCGGGTAACACCGCGGCGAAGCCGGACGCCTTCATGCCGCGGGCCCGCTGGGCCTCAAGCACTATCGTCATCTCGCGCCCGACGACCGGGACGAGCCGGAGCGTCATCATGATCATGAACCCGACCAGGTGTGGGACACGAAGGCGGCCGAGCGCGGCGAACAGGTCGGACGGATGCGTTGCCATCAGCGCCCCGAGCGCGATGACCTCCACGGCGACGATGCGGGATGCCAGGGAGAGTCCGCGCGTCATGCCCTCGGCGTAGAGGGTGACCGGTCCAACCGTCCCGACGGGCGTGCAGGCCGTAGCGCACGCCGCCGGGGCGATGGTCTGGATGACGATGATCGAGGCGGCTATCGGGGCTAGCGCGACAAGGACCCCGCCAAGTGACCGCCCGAGTCCGGCGCTGACCCCGGCCAGGTATCCCAGGCAGGCCATGACGATGAGCGGAACCGGGTCATACGTCGCGAACGCCACGACCACCACGGCCGCGATCCAGGCGAGCTTCGCGATCGGGTCCAGGCGGTGCAGCCATGACGAGCCGCGGCTGCGGGTCCCCGTGACGTCCAGACCCTGCATCACGACGGATCCGCTGCTCGAAGGGTGTCGTCGGCGATCGACACGCCGTCGCGCAGCTCACCGATCAGCTCGGCCGGGGTGAGCGCGACCGGGCGTCCGGAGTGGCCCGGGAGTCGACTCGAGAGGACGCTGACATCGAGCCGGCGAAGCCCCGCAGCATCCATCACGGACGCATCTCCCAGGATCACCCGTGCGGGCCCATCGGCGGCCAGCCGACCAGCATCCAGGACCACGACTCGTGTGGCGACCTCCGCCACGAAGCGCAGATCATGGGTGAGGCTGATGACCGTATCGCCGCGGGCGACCAGCCGACGAACGTGCTCGCCGATCCGCTCAGCCGTCCGGTGGTCCTGACCTGTGGTCGGCTCGTCAAGCACGAGAACGCGCGGCCGCATGGCGCAGACCGCGGCCATCGCCACCATCTTGCGCGTTGCGCCCGAGAGCCGATAAGGGTGCACCGACAACAGTTCGGTCAGGTCGAAGGCGTCCG
>CAYNGM010000114.1:0-2689 GCA_964396565.1 uncultured Anaerolineaceae bacterium
CGACGCCGCCGGACAGCTTGGCGAGGCGCTCCTGGAGCTTCTCGCGGTCGTAGTCCGAGGTGGTCTCCTCGATCTGGGCCTTGATCTGGGTCATGCGGGCCTTGATCAGGTCCGCCGAGCCGTCGCCGTCGACGATGGTCGTGTCGTCCTTGGTCGCCACGACGCGGCGGGCGGAGCCCAGGTCCTCGACCGTGACGGAGTCGAGCTTGCGCCCGATCTCCTCGGAGATCACCGTACCGCCGGTCAGCACGGCGATGTCACGGAGCATCTCCTTGCGCCGGTCGCCGAAGCCCGGTGCCTTGACGGCAAGGACCTGGAGGCGGCCCTGGAGCTTGTTGACGACCAGGGTCGCGAGTGCCTCACCGTCGACGTCCTCGGCGATGATCAGCATCGGCTTGCCCTGGGCGACCGACTTCTCGAGGCCCGGGAGCATGTCCTGGACGCTCGAGATCTTCTTGTCGGTGATCAGGACGAGCGGGTTCTCGAGGACGGTCTCCATCCGGTCGGGATTGGTGACGAAGTACGCCGAGATGTAGCCCCGGTCGAACTGCATGCCCTCGGTGTATTCCTTCTCGAGGCCCAGGCTCTGGCCCTCCTCGACGGTGATGACGCCGTCCTTGCCGACCTTGTCCATCACCTCGGCGATGATCTCGCCGACCTCGGGATCCGCCGCGCTGATGGCGGCGACGGCCGCGATCTGCTCGCGGTTGTCGACCGGGCGCGACTGCTTCTTGATCTCACCGACGACGGCCTCGACGGCCGCCTCGATGCCGCGCTTGACGACCATCGGGTTGGCCCCGGCGGTCACGACGCGCAGGCCCTCGGCGACGAGTGCCTGGCCGAGCACGACCGCGGTCGTGGTGCCGTCACCGGCCACGTCGTCGGTCTTGGTGGCGACTTCCTTGAGGAGCTGCGCCCCCATGTTCTCGAACGGGTTCTCGAGCTCGATGTCACGGGCGATGGTCACGCCGTCGTTGGTGATGGTCGGCGAGCCGAACTTCTTGTCGAGGACGACGTTGCGGCCCTTGGGGCCGATCGTCACCTTGACCGCGTCGGCCAGGTGGTCGATGCCCTTCTTGAGTGATCGACGAGCGGTCTCGTCGAAGATGAGCTGCTTAGCCAATCCGTGTTTCCTCCAGGGATCGTGTGCGGGTCGTGGGCTTCAGGGATGCGAGTGGCCGGTCAGTCCGTGACGACGGCGAGGATGTCCTTCTGACTGACGATCAGGAGCTCCTTCTCGTCGATCTTGAACTCCGTGCCGGCGTACTTGGCGTACAGGACCTTGTCCCCGACGGCGACATCCATCGCCTCGCGGGAGCCATCCTCGAGGATCTTGCCCGGGCCGGCCGCCAGGATCTTGCCCTCCTGGGGCTTCTCCTTGGCGGTATCCGGGAGGACGATGCCGCTCTTGGTCATCTCCTCGCGGGGGGTCGGCTCGATGACCACGCGATCGCCGAGGGGGCGAAGCTTGGTCGCGGAAGCAGTGGCTTTGGCCAACGTGCGGTTCCTCCTGATGACGGCCATCGCCGGCCGTCGGGCATGGTCGGTCGGGATCGACGGTCGGCCGCGTCACGCTGCGGACCGACGTCCCGGTCATCCTGTGTGCACCGGGCGGGGCCCCTGCCTGCCCTCCACGCCGCCCGTCCGGGCTCGCGTCGTCAGGTGGGTCCGCGGTGCATTAGCACTCTACATCGGAGAGTGCTAGCGAAGCGTACCGAAGGGGGTCCAAGGCTGTCAACTCGTACGAGTGGCGGACCTCATCACCCTGGGTGATCGATCGCCAGGGTCACACTGTGGGCATCCGAGGTCAGGCTTACGCAGCCGTTGCCGTCATAGCCGATGTACCAGCCGATGACACCCTCGGACATATCGAAGTTGCGCACGTCGCGAAGAGCGACGGCCCCATCGAGGCGGAGGTCGAGCGGGCCATCGTAGGTCGGTTCGCCGACATCATTCATGAGCGACATCCCGGTGAACAGGATCCGGGCCACGTTGTCGCCGTCGACCTCCATCTGCTGACCGGTCGTGCCGTGGGTGAGCGGTCGGTCGGCAGGTCCGAGCGAGCCCTTGGAAGTTCCCTGGGGCGGCTCCGGCACGGACATGTTCCCGAACTCGAAGGTGACAAGGTCCACGGTCGGGGCGCCCGAGAGCCGGACCGCGACCAGTCGGTCCGATGGCAACTGTCCGGTCTGCGGCACGACCGGACACGCCTCCCCGACCGACGCGGTGGGCGCCGCCGACGGGCTCGTGTCCTGGCTTGGGGCCGCACTCGGCGAGATGGCCGGCGACGGCTCTGCGCTCGACGAACTCGGGGATGCGCCGACCGATGCCGGCGCCGACGCTGGCGCGGACGGCGGTGCCGACGTCGCGGAGGGACCAAGGGTACAGGCGGCCAGCACGGACGCGGCCACGAGAACGAGCGTCAGGACCGGCAGGCCCGACCACTTGATCGCGCGAAAGCCCCGCCGCACGGCGCATACGTTCGTCATCGGCGGGAGTGTGACAGCGACGGGTGAGACTGTCGCGTGCCGTCCGGCCCGGTTCAGGAGGTACCCGAGCGGCGGAACGTACGGTCGTAGTTCTCCACCAGGGAGTTCCCCAGACGATCGCCGTCCACGCCCTGGCGCTCGGCCAGCCACGCGGCCGTGACGCGTACCCACTCGGGTTCGTTCCGTGAGCGCGGTGCGCC
>CAYNGM010000114.1:2699-6953 GCA_964396565.1 uncultured Anaerolineaceae bacterium
GAACGGTGAATCCGTCTCTACCAGGACACGATCGAGCGGTGCGCTGGCGGCCACCTCGACCGAGGCCTCCTCGCCCCGCCTGAAGACGAGCCCCGAGAAGCTCAGGACCGCGCCAAGGTCGACCATGGCACGGGCGTAGTCCGGTGGGCCCGAGAACGAGTGGATGACCAGGCCGGGCCGGTCCGAACCAAGCGTTCGAACCTCACCGAGAAGTGCGTCCTGGGCATCCCGCCGCCCCGCCGCCGACCGGCAGTGCAGGATCACCGAAAGACCGGCGTCGATCGCCAGACGCAGGTTGCGGCGCAGGTTGACGAGCTGGTCGGGGATCGGGCTGAAGACCCGATCGAAGTCGAGGCCGGTCTCGCCGATGGCGCGGACCTCCGATCGCGCCGACCAGGCGACGATCCTCTCCCAGCCGACGCCATCCACCTTGGCGGCGTCGTGCGGATGGACCCCGACCGCTGCGTCGAGCCAGGGATGTCGGGCTGCGAGGTCGAGCGCCCGCTCCGACGAGGCGACGTTCCAACCGGGCACCATCAGCCGCTCGACACCGGCGGCGCGCGCGGACTCGATCACGAGATCTGCGTCGTCGCCGAAACGATCGGCGTTCACGTGACCGTGTGAATCGACCAGGCGCATCGTCTTTCGATGGCCGTCAGGCGTCGGTGGCGTCCGCGGCCGCTTCGACCTCGAGACGGGGGAACAGCGGCTCCGGCGCGGCGACCCGCGCAGGAACGGAGGCCGGCCCCGCGGAGGCACTGCCCGACTCCCCTGCCCCGGCGCCCCATTCGAGCAGCGCCAGGATCGGCGGACCACCGTTCCCGTCAGGGCCGTACGGATCGGTGTAGCCGAGCTGGGCGAGGACACGCGGCGTCAGTCCGGGCATGAACGGCGCGACCGCGGTCCCGACCACCCGGCAGGCTTCCAGCAGGTCGCCAAGGACGCCCCGAAGCCGCTCGCCGGCCGTCTCGTCGCCGCCGCGCCAGGCCTTGGCAAGGGTCCACGGCCCCTCGGCATCGACGACCTTGTTGGCGCCGCCCACGAACTCCCAGAGCTCGGCGAGCGCCTCGTGCAGGAGACAGCCCTCCAGTCGGTCCGCGTACGCCTCGAGCGTGGCCGCCCATCCCTCGGCCAGCGCGGACATGGACGCGGGACGGGCTGGCGGCCGCTCGCCATCGAGATAGCGGTTGGTCATCGACACGGTCCGATTGACGAGGTTGCCGAAGTCGTTGGCCAGATCGGCGTTATAGCGTCTGACGAACGAGTCCCAGGAGACCTCGGCGTCGCGATCGAAGGGCACCTCGCGCAGGACGACGTAGCGCGCCCCGTCCGACCCGAAGGCAGCCACGAAGTCGTTGGGATCGAGGAAGTTGCCCCGGCTCTTGCTCATCCGCTCACCGCCGGCCGCAAGCAGCCAGCCGTGGACCCAGACCCGGCGCGGTGCTTCAAGCCCCGCACTCCACAGCATCGCCGGCCAGAAGATGGTGTGGAAGCGAGCGATGTCCTTGCCGATGACATGCAGGTCGGCCGGCCACCAGTGGACGAATGACATGGGGTCATCCGGGAAACCCGCCCCGGTGATGTAGTTGATGAGCGCGTCGTACCACACGTAGATGACCCCGGCCGCAGGATCCCACGACCCATCCTCACGCAGCGCCGACGAGCCGTCCTCGGCGATCGGGAACGGGATCCCCCAGCCGCCGGGCGTCCGTTCACGCGAGATCGAGAAGTCCTCGAGCCCACCGCGGATGAAACCGAGCATCTCGTTGCGCCGGTAGTCGGGCTGGACGAAGTCGGGGTGGTCGGCGAACCAGCGTTCGAGGCGCTCCTGGTACGCGGACAGGCGGAAGAACCAGTTCTTCTCGGTCAACCACTGGAGCGGGACTTCCGGATGGTTCGGGCAGATCGTCCCGCGTGCGGTCTCCTGGACATCGGTCGCGTTGCGGAAGCCCTCGTTGGGGCAGTACCAGCCCTCGTAGGTGCCGAGGTAGATGTCGCCATTGGCGTGTGCCCGCCGCACCATCTCCTGGGCTGCCCGGATGTGGTCGGGATCGGTCGTCCGGATGAACCGGTCGGGTGAGATCGCGAGGGCATCCTCGGCGACCTTGAAGTAGCCGACCTTTTCGTCCACGAACTCGCGGGCCGGACGACCCTCGTCGAGCGCGGCCTGGGCGATGTTGATGGAGTGCTCGTCGGTCCCGGTCAGGAAACGGGTGTCGTCGCCGACCATCCGGTGCCAGCGCGCGATGACGTCGGCGCCGATCACCTCGTACAGGGTGTGCAGCCCTGGCTTGTTGTTGGCGTAGGCGATGGCCGTGGTCAGGTAGAAGGCGCGGCGATCGGTGGTAGCGGCGGGCTCGTGGTCGGTGGGTGCTTGCTCAGAGGTCATGCGAGCGCGATGGTAGCCGACGCCCGGCGGGTCAGTGGCGGAAGTGACGGATCCCGGTGACCAGCATGGTCGCGCCGGCTCCCTCGACGACCGCGATGACCTCCGCGTCGCGCACGGAACCGCCCGGCTGGGCGAAGGCGCCGACGCCTGCCGCCAGGCAGACCTCTACCGCGTCGGGGAACGGGAAGAATGCGTCGCTGGCGCACGCGGCGCCGGTCGTGGCAGCCTCGCCAAGCATCGCCTGGGCCTTGGTCACGGCCTGCCGGGCCGCATCGACCCGCGAGGTCTGGCCACTGCCCATCCCGATCAGCCGTCGGTCGCGGACGAGCGCGATCGCATTCGAGGTGATGCCGCGCACGAGACGCCAGGCAAGGTCGAGATCGAGCGACTCGCTGGCTGTCGGCGCCCGGGTCGTCACGCACTGCCAGGTCGTCGGGTCGTCATCGGCGATATCCGGGGTCGTGACGAGGACGGCGCCGCCGACCGTCCGGATGGAGCCAGTCGGAGATGGCGCTGACGGCGGTACCGGATCGTCCGACACCAGGCGCTCGTCGAGGAGGACCCGCAGGTTGGGCTTGGCAGCCAGCACGTCGAGAGCACCCGTCGTGTACGCAGGGGCGATGACGATCTCGAGAAAGATCGAGGTCAGGGCCCGCGCCACGACCTCATCCACCTCGCGGGTCAGGGCGACCACACCCCCGAACGCGCTGACCGGATCGGCCTCCAGCGCCGCCGACCACGCGTCATGGAGGGTCGAGCGCTCCGCGGCTCCGCAGGGATTGGTGTGCTTGACGATGACGACGCCCGGACCACGAAGCGCGCGCCCGAGCGCCGCGGCAGCGGCCGCATCGAGCACGTTGTTGTACGAGAGCGCCTTGCCCTGAAGCGGCGGCCGGTCGAGGCCGAACGGACCGTCGTCGGCGGTCGAACCCGGTCGTCGATAGCGTGCCGCCGGCTCGTGTGGGTTCTCTCCGTAGCGCAGCGTCTCGACCTTCTCGAGGGCCAGGGTCATCGTTGCGGGATAGGGATCGTGGGGCGGGTCGAGAAGACCGGCCGCGACCATCCGCCCGGGCAGCTCGGAGGCGATCCGCGCGTCGTAGGCGGCTGTGTGGGCGAACGCGTCGAGCGCGAGTTCGCGGCGGAGTCGGTCGTCGATGCGGTCGGGCGTGTCGAGGGCCGCGAGGATGGCCTCGTACCGCGCCGGCGAGGTCACGATGGCGACGTTGGCGTGGTTCTTGGCGGCGGCCCGGACCATCGATGGCCCACCGATATCGATCTCCTCGATCAGCTCGTCGATGGTGATCCCCGGCCGCTCGAGAGCGTCCGCGAACGGGTAGAGGTTGCTGACCACGACCTCGAACGGCGCGATCCCGGCGGCGATCAGCTGATGGCGGTGGTCCTCGAGGCGGCGATCCGCCAGCAGGCCGCCGTGGACCCTCGGGTGGAGGGTCTTGACCCGACCGTCGAGCATCTCCGGCGAACCCGTCACGGCCGCTACATCCGTCACCGGCAGACCGGCCTCGCGCAGGGTCCGGGCGGTCCCGCCCGTGGACACGAGCTCGAAGCCACGCGCCACGAGGCCGCGCCCGAACTCGACCAGCCCGGTCTTGTCCGAGACGGATAGCAGCGCGCGCCGCGCCGTGGGGACGGCCACGTCAGCCCGCTCGACGTCGACGGTCACGCGTCCAGCATCGACGTGAACCGCGCCGGCCACGAGGAGCGCCACGATCCGCGGCAGCAGTCGATGCTCGACGGCCTGGATACGCGCGCGGAGCGCGTTCTCGTCGTCGCCCGGGAGGACCGGGACGGCTTCCTGGGCGACGATCGGGCCACCGTCAAGGGTCTCGGTCACGAAGTGGACGGTC
>CAYNGM010000115.1:0-6940 GCA_964396565.1 uncultured Anaerolineaceae bacterium
CGCCGTCGTGAACCAGCCGCGGTCCGTCTCCCAGATCACGGGCGGGTTCAGGCACTCCTCGATCGTCGTCCAGATGGAGAACGACGGCGCGAAGTCGTAGCCGTCGACGACGAGGTTCGCTCCGTCACGAACGCCGATCTCGTCGATCTCGCTGAACAGGTGGTCGGCGGCATAGCGGGCGAATACGTCCGACAGTCCGGGCTCCACGCCGATCCCGACCAGCGCCAGGCGACCGGCCGACTCCCACGAGCCCGCGACGGCGAACTGCTCGTCCCCAAGCTTCAGGCCGCTCTCCTCATACGGCCTCTCCGGATGTGGCCGTGACAGCGACATGGCCATGTCGAGATAGTCCGCACCAGACGCGAACGACCCATCGAAGATGGGCATGACGAAGCGTGGGTCGACCGCGTTCAGGACGTGCGTGATCCGATGCTCCCGGACGAGCGCGGCGACATCGTCCGCCTTAGAGGCATCGATACGTGCGGCGCTGAACCGCGGGTCGCCGGCCAGACGCCCGACCACGCGCTCCGCACGGGAGGAGTCGTAGTCGGCGATGACGATGTGCTCGAAGAAGTCACGCCGGGCTGCGATCGGGGCGACGGCACTGCCGACGCCACCGGCGCCGACGACGAGGATGCGCATCGGAGACATTGGCGACCTCCGGGGTTGCTGACGGATGAAGTCAGCAGTGTGACCGCTCGGAGGTCAGTCGCGTGCGGCGTATCGCCACTCGATAGGGCCGGTGTAGCAGTGCTCCAGCTTCTTGCACAGCCCGTAGGTCAGGTCGAAGATCCGGTCCGAGACGTAGGGACCGCGATCGACCACCGGCGCGGTGACGATGTGGCCATGGGACCGGAACGTGATCATGGTCCCACACGGGAGTGTGCGATGAGCCACGCCGAGCAGCGTCCTCGTCAACCTCTGACCGCACGCGGTCCCACTCCCGATGAAGCCCGGGCCGTACCACGAGATCTCCGGATCGTGACGCCACGGGTTGCGGTTCACCGACTCCCGCTCAGCCTTCACCGAGGTCGTCGAAGAACGAGCCGGGAGCGGCTCGGAGCGCTGGGTCGGCTCGAACAGGGTCGAACCGCGATCCAGGTTCCCGGCGGACCGGGCCCCCGGATCGAGGGGCGGAATCGTCACCGCCGGCCCACGGACGGACGCAGCGACCTCCACCGCGGTGAAGATGTCTGCGGAGGGGGCCCACTCCGGACGAAGTGTCCAGGAGCCCACCGGTCCAGGGACGGCGACCGAGGTCAGCACGGCGATGAGCGCCACGCCGACGACGATTCTGGGGCGTCGCACGTCGTCGCAACCTTAGCATCGATCGTCGTTTCGTGGTGCTGGAGGGTGGTCCGGGGAGGTCCGGCGGCGGCGTCCTCGCCCGCTGACCCGTCGTGCCAGACTGCCCGACATGCCCACGCGTACCGTGAACTTCGATGGCCCGTACGACCTGCTGCGGACCCTGGCGCCGCTGGCGCGCGGCAAGTACGACCCGACCCTCAGGCTCACATCGGGGAGTGCCTGGCTCGCCCTGCGGACGGCAGCCGGCCCGGTCACCCTGCACGTCATCCACGACGGAGACCGACTCATCGGTGAAGCATGGGGAGAGGGCGCCGAATTGGCGCTCGAGCGGCTGCCGCAGATCGCAGGGGTGGGACCTGAGGCACCGTGGAGCGGCGACCTGCGGCACGCTCCGGATGCCGTCGTCGCGGGACTCGCGCGGCAACTCCCCGGCATCCGCATCCCGGCCACCGGCGCGGTGCTCGATGCGCTGTTCCCGGCCATCCTGGAGCAGAAGGTGACCGGCAGCGAGGCTCGTCGTGCATGGCTGGGTCTGCTGCGCCGACACGGCGCTCCGGCGCCGTCCCCGTCCCCGTCGCCGTCCCCGTCGCCGTCCTTGGCAGGCGGACCTGCTGTGGGCCACCCGGACGCTCCGACCCTGCGCCTTCGACCCGAGGCGTCCCTTCTTGCTCGATTGCCGGCCTACGCCTACCACCCGTTCGGGGTCGAGGAGCGGCGCGCCGCGACCATCAAGCGGGCCGCCGCCCGGGCGGACTGGCTCGAGTCGATCGTGGACGAACCGACGGAAGTCGCCACGGGACGTCTGCGCAGCCTGCCCGGGATCGGACCGTGGACAGCCGCGGAGGTGGCCGTCCGCGCCCTGGGCGACCCCGACGCGGTCAGCGTCGGTGACTTCCACCTGCCGAACCTGGTGGCCTGGGTGCTCGCTCGTGAGCCGCGCGCGACCGACACCCGGATGCTCGAACTGCTGGCGCCCTACACCGGCCGGCGGGCGCTGGTCATCCGCCTGCTGGAGGCGAGTGGCCTGCGTCCGCCGCGCTATGGCCCGCGCCTCTCACCACAGCGGATAGAGGACCTCTGACCCGGATCGGTATGCGACCCGGGTCGAGGCGACTTGTGTCCGGCGTCTACGAGACCGCGAGCGCGGGCCGGATGTTCTGGTTGAGGCGGAAGAGGTTGGTCGGGTCGTAGCGTCGCTTGATACGCGCCAGCCGAGCGTACGTGTCGCCGGGATATGCGTCGTGGACTCGTCCGTCACCCTCGTTCGCGAGGAAGTTGGAATAGACCCCACGCCCGAGGGGTCCCAGGGCTTCGTGGTAGGCGATGGTGGACGCCTCCACGATGTCTGCCTGAGCCGGGTCTTCGTAGGGCGTGATGATCGTCACCATGACCGGGGCGGAGCGGTGCGCGAACGCGGTCTCCGCGGCGCCCACGTCCGCCATCGCCCCGCCAAGGACACGGACCTGGGTGATCGGCATCGGTATCGTGGCGCCCATGTGCACCCGCAGGATCGTGTCGATCGCGCCATCGTCGAGCCCGTGTGCGAACAGCGAGCGCACGACGCTCCTGCCCGGCTTCTCCGCCTCGCGGGTGAACTCGTAGATGGCGCCGTACGGCATCGGCGCGACGACCTCGGCAAGAGGTGTGGCGACTTCCCGGAAGGGTGCGAGTGCGGCCAGCCCAGCCGTCGGATCACCGGCGTAGACGAACAGGATGGCGATCGTCGGCAGGAAGTGATGCTCGGTCGGGATGAACGGCGCAGGCGGCGCCGCCATCACCGAGGCGATGACGGTCAGCTCATCGGGAGCACTCGCGGCGATCGGGACGAGACCCCGCAGCACCTCCCGGGTGGCGGGCAGGAAGAGTGCGCCACTCAGGGTCTCCGGGACCGGATACAGGCGGAACCCAAAACGGGTCACGACGCCGAAGTTCCCGCCGCCGCCGCGGACCGCCCAGAACAGGTCGGGGTGCTCCGACTCGCTGGCCGTGATCAGACTGCCGTCGGCGGTGACGATCTCGACCGACACCAGGGCATCGATGGTCAGCCCGAACTTGCGGACAAGGAAGCCGATGCCGCCACCCAGGGTGATGCCACCGACCCCGACGGAGGCCGCATCGCCGAACGGGATCGCCAGGCCGTGGGCGGCGAGGGCGGTCGTGACTTCGCCCGCGGTCAGCCCGGGCCCGACCCAGGCACGGCGCCGCTCCGGGTCGATGTGCAGGCCCTTGAGCGCGCCGAGATCGAGGACGATCCCACCATCGCTCGTCCCGTGTCCGGCGAGGCTGTGCGAGCCGCTTCGGACGGCCAGTTCCAGACCGTGCTCACGGGCGGCGACCACGGTTCGTGCCACGTCGGCGGGATCGACCGCCTGCACGATGAGCATCGGTCGCTTGTCGAAGCCGAGGTCATGGACTCGGCGAGCATCATCGTAGGCGGGGTCGGCGGGGCGGATCACGGTGCCGGCGATCCCCCGTGCGAACGACGCGATATCGAGCGCGCGGTCACGAGCTGGGACCTGGGCGGGCACGGGGAACTGGGCGAGTGCCATGACGGTACGTCCTTTCGGTGCAAGGGTGTGGTTCGACCTTGTGAGCCGATGGTCGGACCGCAACCGCACGCGGACACCCGGCAGACGCCCGCAGCCCGGTCTGGACGGACGTCGCCCACGATGCGACGGATGACGATGCCGTCAGGCCGGGGGCGGCGAGATCCCGTGCCGGTAGAACGGTGTCGTCTGTGGCTCCAGGGGAGTCACGCCACGGATCAGGTCGGCGGCCTTCTCGGCGAGCATCATGACCGGGGCGTAGATGTTGCCGTTGGTGACATACGGCATGGCGCCGGCATCCACGACTCGCAACCCGTCGAGCCCGTGGACGCGCATCGTCAGGGGATCCAGGACGGATTCGTCGTCCACGCCCATCCGTGTCGTGCACGACGGATGGAGGGCCGTCTCGGCATCACGTCTGACCCAGTCGAGGATCTGCTCGTCAGTGTCGACCAGCAGGCCAGGCGACGTCTCGCCACCGTTGTACGGGTCAAGCGCCGGCTGCTCCAGGATGTGACGGGCCACGCGCACCGCCTCCACCCACTCGCGTCGATCCTGGTCCGTGGACAGGTAGTTGAAGCGCAGCGCGGGGTGGTCATGCGGATCGGCGGTCCGCAGCGTGAGCGACCCGCGTGCATCCGAGTACATGGGGCCCACATGGACCTGGTAGCCGTGACCCTTGGCCCCCGCCGACCCGTCATAGCGGATGGCAAGTGGGAGGAAATGGAACATCAGGTTCGGGTAGGCGACGTCCTCGTTGGAGCGGACGAAGCCACCACCCTCGAAGTGGTTCGTGGCGCCGGGCCCTGAACGCATGAACAGCCACTGCGCCCCGATGAACGGACGGCGCCACAGCTCCGTCGCCGACGGCTGCATCGACACCGGCTGGAGGCAGTGGTACTGGATGTAGACCTCAAGGTGATCCTGGAGGTGCTGCCCGACACCCGCCAGGTCAGCCACCACCGGGATGCCCAGCGTTTCAAGATCCCGAGCCGGTCCGACGCCGCTCAGGAGCAGGAGTTGCGGTGAGTTGATGGAGCCGCCGCACAGGACCACCTCACCGGCGTCGATCGACTCGGTGCCACCGCCATGACGCTCGATCTCCACGCCGATCGCCCGTCGACCGTCGAAGCGGATCGATGTCACGAACGTCGAGGTTCGGACCTTGAGATTGCGTCGCTTGCGCATGATCGGGTGCAGATAGGCTCGAGCAGCCGATAGCCGGCGACCCTTGTGGATGTTCCGGTCGAACGGCGCGAACCCCTCCTGGCGATAGCCGTTCACATCCTCGGTGCGGTGATAGCCGGCCTGGACCGCAGCATCGAAGAACGCACCGAAGAGCGGGTTCGTGGCCGGGCCGCGCTCCAGGACGAGTGGACCATCGTGGCCGCGCCATGGGTCGTCCGGCGCAGCGGCGAGGCAGTTCTCCATCCGCTTGAAATAGGGCAGGCAGTGTGCGTAGTCCCAGCTCGCCATACCTGGATCGGCCGCCCAACGCTCGTAGTCCAGCGGGTTGCCGCGCTGGAAGATCTGACCGTTGATGCTGCTGCTGCCACCGAGCACCTTGCCCCGGGCGTGGTAGATGCGGCGGCCACCCATGAACGGCTCGGGCTCCGACTCATAGCGCCAGTCGTAGAACCGGCTGCCGATCGGGAAGGTGAGCGCCGCCGGCATGTGGATGAACGGATCGATCCGCCAGTCTGAGCGCCCGGCCTCGAGGACCAGGACGCTCGTTCCGGTGTCCTCGCTCAGCCGGTTGGCGAGCACGGAGCCCGCCGAGCCACCGCCCACGATCACGTAGTCGAAACGAGCTCGCGCCATGACGCGATGCTACCGCGCGCTCGCCTCGTCGGTCCGCTCGAACAGCGTCAGCTGCATCCCGTCGGGTGTGCGAACACGGACGTTGCGGTCGCCCCATGGTGTTTCGACGACGCCACCCTCGGCAGTCGCACCGGCATCGACCAGTCGGCTCGCCGTCCGGGCCGAGTCAGGGACTTCGATCGCGAACCGGATCTTGCCCGAGACACGCCGACCGACTTCGATCTCGTCGAGGGTCTCGGCCTGCGCATGGTCGAAGAGTTCGAGAGTCGCGACCCCGGCCTCGAGGATGACCCCGCGTCCGTCGGGGCGGTCCCACGACTCGCGTTCGGGCATCCCGAGAGCATCGCGGTAGAAGGCGACCGCCCGGTCGAACTCATCGACGGTCAGGGCGATCCGGAGCTCCCGGACGAGCGGGGTGTCGGTCATGGACACCAGCGTAGCGCCTCGGCGCTACGCTGACGATCCGCGTCTCCTCAGCCGATGAGGTACGACACCGCGACCGTCACGGTCACCTCGTTCGTGCCGGGCTGGATCGGAGTCGCCGTGTCCTCGGCAGCGGCGAGACCTGCCCCACGGTAGAAGACCGGGTATGGCACGGGACTGGATGTCTCGCTTATCGAGGCGACTCCGACGATCGAGACACCGGCACTGGCAGCAAGCGTGTCAGCACGGGCCCGTGCCTCGCGCATCGCGTCCCCTCGGGCCTCTTCCTCGGCCTTGGCCGGATCCTCGACCCGGAACGACACACCGTCCATCGAAGTCGCGCCGGCGACCAGAGCGTCGTCGATCGCGTCGCCGACCTTGTCGAGATCGCGGATCGTGACCGACACGCTGTTGCTCAGCGTGTAGCCGGTCAACTTCGGCGGGTTCGCGTTGGATCTGTAGTCGTACACGGGCTGGAGCGAGAGCATCGTCGTCTGGATGTCGGCATCGGCAATACCCAGCGCCTTGAGCGAGGCGATCACCTTGGTCATCGCCGCGGCTGCGGCCTCACGCGCCGCCTTGACGGTCGACTTGGTCGAGGTGACACCAAGGCGCAGGTCGGCGATGTCCGGGCTGACGACGACGCGCCCGGTGCCCGACACGCTGATCGTGTGCTCGGGAGCCGCCGCCGGATCCACCGCCAGCACGGAGCGTGGCGCGAACGCGGGGCCGGCGATACCGGCGATCAGCAGGCCTCCGGCGAGACCCAGGGCGAGCCACCCGGAACGGCTGCCGGGGACGGGGATGGACAGGTCGATGGTTCGCATCGCGCATGACTCCTG
>CAYNGM010000116.1:0-6833 GCA_964396565.1 uncultured Anaerolineaceae bacterium
GGGTCGTGGATGCCCACGAGGCCCTCGTCTCGATCGATGGTCGCGAAGACCTTGCCATCGCGGTCGGCGACACGGTCGAGGTTCGTGCGGTAGACCGCCCGATCCGCCTGATCGAACCGACCGGGTCACTCTCGTTCTGGGACCTGCTTCGCCACAAGATCGAGCTGTTGCCATCGTGACGGCGACAGGGGCGGCCGCGTCCGGTACTGGCGGGGCGGCGTCAGGGGACGCCGCCGTAGGACATCTGCTCAGCCTGGTCGTCACCGACCTCGCGCTCATCGACCGGCTCCGTCTCGACTTCGACCCGGGTCTCAACGTGATCACCGGCGAGACCGGTGCCGGCAAGAGCCTGCTCATCGATGCCCTCGGGTTGGCGATCGGTGCACGTGCGGATACGTCCCTCGTCCGACACGGTGCCGGGATCGCCCGTGTCGAGGCACGTTTCGAGCGGGACCCGGCGCCCATGGTCGTGGTCCGTGACGTATCGAGTGGGGGTCGTTCGACCGCGCGGATCGATGAGACGCCGGTATCCGCCGCACGTCTGGCTGAGGAGGTCGGTGCGCTCGTCGAGGTTCACGGCCAGCATGACGGGGGCCGCCTGCTCGATGAGCGCTGGCAGCGTGACCTGCTCGATGGGTTCGGCGGGCATGCGTCGCTGCGAGACGCGGTCTCATCCGCCGTCGCGCGCTGGCGTGACAACCGCGCTGCGCTGGCCACGACCGACCTTGACCCACGCGAGTCGGCGCGTCGGCTCGAGGTGCTCTCCTTCGAGGCCGACGAGATCGCGGCTGCGAGGCTGCGTCCCGGTGAGGCGGCGGACATCACCGCCCGACTGACAGCCGCCCAGCATGGTGAGGCGATCGCCAGGGGCGCTGCGACATTGCGCGGGGCGTTGACGACCGAGGGGACTGGCGCGCGCGACGTCACGGCCATCGCCCTGGGCGAGGCGCGTGGTCTTTCCCGTCTCGATCCCCGCTTCGCATCGATCGCCGAGCGCCTGGGGGGTCTCGAGGCGGAGCTCGAGGATGTCGCCGACGAGACGCGCCGGTTGGCCGACGGCATCGATCACGATCCTGCGGCGATCGCCGAGCTCGACGCGCGACTCGGGGTGATCCATGGGCTTCTTCGAAGGTATGGCGACGACGAGGAAGCGGTGCTGGCCCACGGTGAGCGCGCCGCTGCCGAAGCGGACCGGCTGCGCGGGCTCGACGACGAGCGGGCGAGGCGAATGGCCGACGATGCAGCGCTCCTCGCTGAGATCGCGTTCGCCGCTACCGCACTGTCGAGTGCCCGCGTCGCGAGTGCGACGACGCTGGCCGCGGCCGTCGGCTCCGTGCTCGAGGAGCTTGGCTTTCCGCCCGGGGTCTTCACGGTCGCCGTCGGGCGCCGACCGGCCGAGGGTGATGAGGCCGCGGTCGAGATCGATGGCGACGCCGTCGCATTCGATGCGTCGGGGATCGACCAGGTCGTCTACCGCTTTGCGCCGAATCCTGGCGAGCCCGCCCGCCCGCTCGCACGGATCGCGTCAGGTGGTGAACTGTCGCGTGTCGCGCTCGCCGTCAAGCGGGTCCTGGCGGAGGCTGACCACACGCCGACGCTCGTGTTCGATGAGGTCGACACGGGGATCGGCGGTCGTAGCGCCGACCCGGTCGGACGGAGCCTGTGGGGTCTGGCCCGGCGTCATCAGGTCCTGTGCGTCACCCACCTGCCGCAGATCGCAGCTCACGCCGACGCCCAGTTCCGGATCAGCAAGCGCGAACGTGATGGGCGGACGATCACCGCTGTCGAGCGGCTTGATCGCGAAGGTCGGATAGTCGAGCTGGCGGCGATGCTCGGTGGTGGGCCGGGCGATGCCGCGACGCTCGCGTCGGCTCGGGAGCTGCTCGACCGCGCGGAGTCGTTCCGGGATGAGCGCGGTGGACGCGACGGGGCCTGATGCGGTCGCGGGAGTCGGCACGGACGCCCTCGTCGGGTATGACCGGGCCGTCCGCTCGTACCTTGACTATCTGACGGTCGAGCGCGGCCTGTCGGAGACCACGATCAAGGCGTACCGGGGCGATCTCGCCGATCTGCGACGCGACCTTGTGGGTCGTCACGGTCCCGCCTGGGACCGCTCACCGGATGCTGTCGTCGCGTATCTTGCTGATCGGTCGCAGCGTGGGCGGCGGGGTGGTGTCGGACCTGCCACCGGGCTCGCTCCCACGAGCCCTGCCCCAGGGCTTGCTCCCACGAGCCTGCGGCGACGCGCCGCAGCGATCAAGGGCTTCTATCGGTTCGCCTTCGGGGAGGGGCTGATCGACGTCGATGTCGCGGCTCATCTCGACCTGCCGCGCCAATCGCGCCGTCTGCCCGACACCCTGACCGTCGAGGAGGTCGAGCTCCTTCTCGAGGCCGCGTCGGAGCGCGGTGTGCGTGATCGGACGCTGCTGGAGGTCCTCTACGCCGCGGGGTTGCGGGTCAGCGAGGCGACCGGGCTGGACCGCGAGGACGTGTCGCTCGATGGCGGATTCGTGCGCGTCATCGGCAAGGGTGATCGCGAGCGGCTCGTCCCGATCGGCGACGAGGCCATCGACTGGCTCTCGACCTGGATCGAAGGCGCACGGGAGGTCCTGCTCGAGCGTCATCACGTGCAGCCGGTCCGCGGTGGGGCTCTGTTCCTGGGCGATCGTGGCCGCAGGCTCGCCCGACAGCAGGCGTGGGCAGCGGTCTCGGCAGCGGCTGAGCGTGCCGGGCTCGGCGGTCGGGTCAGCCCGCATACCTTGCGTCACTCCTTCGCGACGCATCTCCTGGAGGGTGGGGCTGACCTGCGGGTCGTCCAGGAGTTGCTCGGGCATGCGAGTATCTCCACGACCGAGTTGTACACGCACGTGACCGGAGAACGCATCCGGGACGTCTACCGCCGGGCCCACCCGCGGGCCTGAGCATCGAAGGGAGCGCGACGGGCATGTCCTACGCCGATGGTTTGCTCTCGACGGGGGAGCGGATCTTCCACCGCGAGAAGCAGCATCCCTGGGTCTTCGTGTGGGGTGCCCGCTACACCATCCTCGCGGTGGTAATCGCGGCGATCATGGGCTTCCTCTCGACCAACCTGTCCACGGAGGGCATCTCCGGGACGGCCCGCACCGTCATCACCTGGATAGTGGCGATCCTGTTCATCGGCGGTCTCGCCCTGCTGCTCTGGACGACCCTGCGCTACATCAGCCAGGAGTACGTGCTCACCAACCGACGGGTGCTCCAGGTCACCGGCGTCGTCAACAAGCGGGTCGTGGACAGCTCGCTCGAGAAGATCAACGACGCAGTGCTCGAGCAGTCGATCTTCGGGCGGATGTTCGGGTTCGGCGACCTCAAGATCCTGACGGCATCGGAGGCGGCCATCTCCGAGTTCAAGATGATCCGTCGTCCGATCCAGTTCAAGAAGGCGATGCTCGACGCCAAGTACGAGTACGAACGCGAGATCGCCGGGACGGGCGAGCCGCCATCGCCGCCGCTCCGGGCCGAGCCCGAAATGCCGATGCAGTCCGCGTCGGCGCCGATCATGGCGGGTTCCGTGGCGGGTTCTGTGGCGGCTCCTGTGGCGGCAGCGCCCTCGGCGCCACCTCCGCTGACGGCCTCGATCGACGAAACCGTGGTGACCGCTGTTCCCGGCGCCTCTTCTGCCGCCGGTCCGGGTTCGTCCATGGCGACCGCTGGGAGCGCACCGGCAGCCTCGGCCGCGGGGGGAGCCGGCGCTGGGGGATCCGGCGCTGCCTCGACGGGAGCCGCCATGAGTTCGGACGAGTTGACCCGGGCGCTGGCGAACCTCGCCGATCTGCGCGACCGGGGGGCCATCAGCGCCGAGGAGTACGAGCGCAAGAAGGCCGACATCCTGGGTCGCCTGTAGCCGCTTCGGCTCCCCGATGATCGGGGCGGGGTCATCTGTTTCAACCTCGGCGCGGGCGGCGGCTCGGCCACGCACGGCGGCTCGGCCACGCGCGGCGGCTCGGCCACGCGCGGCGGCTCTCCCACGCGCGGCGGCCCTGGTCACGCACGGCGGCCCTCCCACGCACGGCGGCCCTGGTCACGCACGGCGGCCCTCCCACGCACGGCGGCCCTGGTCACGCACGGCGGCCCTCCCACGCACGGCGGCCCTCCCACGCACGGCGTCTCTGCCATACAGAAGCTTCGTCCTAGTCACCTGCGAATGATCTGCACGGTCAGGAGCGATCGAGATTCCGGGAGAGGCGGTTGTGACTGAGACGGAACTTGTCAGGCGCCCAATGGGCGGAATCGAGCCGGATTCGAGCCGGATTCGGTCGGGAGCGCGCTGAGGATGTTCATTCCGAGTCTCACATGACTATGGCGTAACGCGGGCCGGTCCTTCGAACTGCCTTGGAATGCGGACAAGGCAGTCGGAACGCGACCCCTATTCAGTCCGCACGCTCCCGGCGTGGCTCTCGCGGAGTGGCTGTCGCGGTGTGGCGGCGTACCTACTCACGCAGAAACGCGGCGGTCGCCGAGTCCCTGCCATCTGCTCGGTCCGCTGACCGCTCGACACGGCTTCTTGCCATCTGCTCGGCCGGCTGAGCAGATGGCGAGGACCGACCCGGAGCGCGACGTGCGATCGTGCGTGAACCTGGCATCAAGCGCCGTGGCAGGCGGCACGAACCATGCCGCTTGTCGATATCCCGAGCATGTGGCAGGAACTCCGCCCCGCTTGGCCAGCGCCACGCCAAGTCGGCCCCCTTGGCCAGCGCCACGCCAAGTCGGCCCCCTTGGCCAGCGCCACGCCCCGTCCGCCGAGCTCCGCCACGTGACCGCCGGTCGGTGCGACGCCCGGGCGGGTCATACCGAACGGTGCGCCGCTACCATACGCGGGACCCCGTACGAGGTGCCGCGTGCCCGACAACCTGCTACCCGCCGCCATCGCGGTCGTGATCATGCTGCTGGTGGGCTTTCCCGTCCACGAGTTCTCGCATGCCCTCGCGGCCTACCGACTGGGTGACGGGACGGCCAAGCTGTTCGGTCGGTTGACCCTGAACCCGATCGTCCACTTCGATCCCCTCGGCGGTGTGTTGCTGGCCGCGACCTTCCTGTTCTCGGGTGGAGCCTTCGGCTTCGGTTGGGCCAAGCCCACCCCGGTCAACCCGTCCAACCTCGAGGGTGGTCAACGCGGCGAGGCGATCGTCGCGGCGGCAGGCCCCATCTCGAACCTGATCATGGCGATCGTCGTGGCCCTGCCACTCCGTGCCCTGATCGCGAGCCCGACCCTATACGCGCAGGTGCCAGACATGGTCATCCAGGTGATGGCCATCTTCATCCAGATCAACCTGGTCCTTATGGTGTTCAACCTGTTTCCGATCCCGCCGCTCGATGGCTCGAAGGTGCTGTTCGCCTTCATGCCACCGCGCATGGTCTGGCAGTGGCGCCCCGTCCTCGAGCAGTACGGGTTCATCCTGCTGTTCCTCATCTTCTTCCTGCCGCCCGGCGATTCGATCGGTGGGCGGATCCTCATGCCGATCCTGAGTGGGCTCTTCAGCCTCCTGGTGGGCGTCTAAGGCCCGCCAGTTCCGGGCGCACCTGCGGGCCTCGGTGGACCCGGCGGAACGTGCTGCCCTCGAGGCCTGGTTGACACCCGCCCAACTCGAACTGTTCGATGCGATGCACGTCGCGGACCGTCGACACGGCCTGGATGTGGTCACCACTCTGCGTTCCGAGGGGGCGATCGACCCCGATCTGCTGGTGGCAGGCCTACTCCACGACGCCGCGAAGGGCGACACGAGTGTCTGGCCGCGGGTCGCCTACTCGCTGGGTCAGGCGTACGGCCCGTGGATCTGGCGCCTCGCACGCGTGCTGCCGGGCATGTCCGGGTCCCTCGAGTTGCTGCGCGATCACGCAGCGCGATCTGCGGTGCTCGCGGAGGCCGCCGGCTGCTCGGTCGCGACGGTGGAGCTGATCCGCAACCAGGAGGCACCGACCGACCCGATCAACGGTCGTCTCCTCCTTCTCGCTGACGAGGCGAACTGATGACCGGCACGGCCACCGACGGCAACTCGGCCGGAACCGGGGTGCCGAGCGAACCCGGAGTACCCAGCGGAACCGGGGTGCCCAGCGAACCCGGCGGACCAGCCGGCGGAACCGGGGTACCCGGCGGACCAGCAGGCGGACCCGGCGTGCCCGTGATGGCGCTGCCGGAGAGCGCAGCCAGGCCACCCATCGGCCCGGCGGTACGCTTCGGTGAGGGCCGCCGCCCGGAAGCTGCCACGAACGTCCAGCTGCCTACGTTCGATGGCCCGCTGGCCCTGCTGCTGAGCCTCATCGAGGCGCGTCAGCTGGACGTGCTGACCGTTCCGCTGGGTGCCCTTGCCGACGCCTATCTGGACGCACTGGTGACCCTCGATGCCGACCGTCTCGGCAACGTGAGCGCGTTCGTCACGGTCGCC
Source organism: uncultured Anaerolineaceae bacterium (assembly GCA_964396565.1). GTDB lineage: Bacteria > Chloroflexota > Limnocylindria > Limnocylindrales > CSP1-4 > SPCO01. The sequence goes on from CAYNGM010000116.1 coordinate 6,420, forward strand.
TCCCAACTGATCCTGATCAAGAGTCGCGCGATGCTGCCGCGGCCGGCAACCCTCGACGTTGCCGGTGGTGACCTCGATGAGATCGGCGATCCCGAGGCGGACCTGCGCGCAAGGTTGGTCCTCTATCGCGCCCACCGCGATGCTGGTCTCCGTCTCGCGGAGGACGCCCTGACAAGGATCGGGTCGTTCCGCCGTGAGCCGTCCGTCGCGCGGGCGGCAGGACGTGCCGGAGCCCGCCCGGTCGACGCCCCAAGGCTCGATCCAGTCATGCTCGTCCGGGCGCTGGACCACCTCGCCCGGATCGCGCCGCCGATCGAGCTGCCGCCGGAGGTCGTGCCACGGGTCATCACCCTGACCGAGCGTGCGGCGATCATCCGCGAGGCGCTGCGCGGGGCACCCGTCGTCGTACTCCAG
>CAYNGM010000117.1:0-319 GCA_964396565.1 uncultured Anaerolineaceae bacterium
GCACCGAGCGCGGCGGTCCCACCTGGATCGCGGGCACGCACGTCGAACTCGCCCTGCAGGCGGCTGCCATCGCCCCTGGTGGCCGTGATCGTGAGGTGCCACAGACCCGGCGTCGGAAGGTCGATGGTCGGGACGTACGAAACCTCGGTCAGCCCGACCGGTTGTACGGCCGGCGCGGCGACCGGTGAACCGAGCGCGCGACCGCCCGCATCGAGGACCTGGACCTCGACCGTCAGGCTCGGGTCGTTGATCCGCCCACCCGAGTCGTCGGACAGGGCGAGGATGACCGGACTGTCGCCGCCGGCCCAGATCGATGTCG
>CAYNGM010000117.1:330-1786 GCA_964396565.1 uncultured Anaerolineaceae bacterium
CCGTCGTCTGGCTCGGAGCAGCCGACGCTTCGGTCCCCGGTGACGCCGTCGGTGTCGGGGAGACGGAGGTGCTGGCATCGGGGGTCGGTGATGCGGTGCCGGGGGCTGGCGTGACGGTCGGCGTCGCGGTCGTGGCGGCTACCTCGCGCAGCACCGCGGTCATGGTCGTGGCCGGGGTACCGAACGGGAAGCGGCCGCGATTGTCGCCAGCGGCATCCACGATGAACACGTCGGCTGTGTGCGACATGGCGTAGTTAGTGGGGTCGCCCTCATCGACCTTGGCGTAGCGGACGCCCCATGCGTCGGCGGCCGCCCGGACCTCTGGTGCTGTGCCGGTGACCGCGGTGAAACCGGCCGGCATGTACTTCACGAATTCGGCCAGCCAAGCGATGGTGTCCCGCTCAGGGTCGACCGACACGAAGATCGCTTTGGCGTCGTCGTCGTAGGCGTCGATCGCCTCGCCCACCGCCCCGACGGTGACCGGGCAGACGTCCGGGCAGTGGGTGTACCCGAAGAAGACGAGCACGGGTCGGCCCCGTTGGTCGGCGAGGGACATGGGCTGGCCATCGGGCCCGGTCAGACGCAGCTCCGGCGCCGGGCGCGGGAACGGGTCGAGATAGGCGCCCGGATCGATGCTCGGAGTTGGCGCGGTCGTGCCTGGGCTCGCTGGCACCACCGCGCCGGCCGAGGCCGACGGACGAGCGCCCGTGGTCGGCCGGCCGAGCTCACCGAACGCCCGGACACCGATGAGCGCCACGAAGACGACGGCAGCGATCGCCAGCCAGCCGGTCATGCCGGACGGCCCCGCGATCCGGCCCGTTCGGTCGGACGGTACGCCGGCAGGTGACGAGCCCGGAGGTGGCGGGTCGCCAGTCGGTGGTGGCTCGTGCATCGGTGGCGTGGACGATATCGGGTCGGTCACGTCAGCTCGCCCGGACCTCCGCCTTGACGACGACGTCGCCGGCGCTCTCGAAGGTGAGGGTCAGTTCGACGGTCGAGCCCACCTTCGGCTCCTCCTTGAGCTCCATGAGCATCAGGTGATAGCCGCCGGGCTCCAGCGCGACGGTCCCGCCGGCGGGAATATCGATCTTCGCCACAGGCTGCATCGCCATCATCCCGCTTGCTCCTGGCATCGTCTCGTGGATCTCCACGGAACCGGCGATCGGACTCGATGCGCCGACGAGGGCATCGACGGTCGCTCCGCCGACGATGGTGAGGTAGCCAGCGGCTGGGCGTCCCGGAGCCATCGGAGGTCGGACCCAGACGCCCGAGACGGTCGGACCTGCTGTCGCCGATGGCGGAGCAGATGGCGGAGCCGAGGTCGCAGCCCCACCTGACGTGCAGGCGGCGACGATGAGGGCGAACGCGACGAGCAGACCGGCTTGAACCCGGATCGATGGCGATGTCATCTCACGCTTCTCCTTGTCGTGGGCATGTCCACCGTAGCCGAGGTGCG
>CAYNGM010000117.1:1886-6774 GCA_964396565.1 uncultured Anaerolineaceae bacterium
CGGAAACGTGCGCAAAGATCGAGGCGGCTCCCGGAGGAGCCGCCTCGTTTGCTGTCCCGGTGAAGGGTTCCGGTGGACCGGACGCTTCTGCCACGCGCCAGGGATCATCTATCACGTCGGCTGTACCGACTACCCTGACCCTACCTACCCATGACCTTGGCGCTGGGGCAGCTTGGCTGTCTGAGCAGCACCCGTAGACTACCCTGAACGGCGCCCTTTTCCAAGGGTTTTGGCATACGGAACGGTGTAAATTCCTTAACCTTTCCGTTCAGGTCAGCTTTCCAGCGCCCGTAAGGGAGGGTCGGAGCGCGGTCAGCCCTCGTGGATGGTGATGCCGGTGATGGCCACCGGATCATCGGGCAGGTCGTTGTGGTTACGCGGCGCCGAGACGATCCGGTCCACGATGTCGAGGCCCCTGGTGACCTGGCCGAAGAGCGTGTAGTTCTTGGGTAGCCGGCCGGTCAGGTCGGCGGTGCAGATGAAGAACTGGCTGCCGTTGGTATTCGGCCCGGCGTTGGCCATGGCCAGCGTCCCGCGCTCGTACTCGCCCTTGACCGGCTCGTCCTCGAACGTGTAGCCCGGCCCGCCTCGACCCACCTTGCCCTTGTCGAGTGCCGACTTCTTCCCGTGCTGGCCGTCGCCGGCCTGGATCACGAAGCCCGGGATGACTCGGTGGAAGATGACCTCGTCGTAGTAGCCCTTGCGGGCGAGGTCGATGAAGTTCTGGGTCGCCTTCGGCGCGCTGCTGTCGAACAGGTCGACATCGATGTCGCCGATCTCAGTGGTGATCGTGGCGCTGGTCATGCTGGCTTCGACTCCTTCGCTCAGGGGTTGCTGACGGTGACCCTGGTCATCGCCACCGGATCGATGGCGGCGTTGTTGGGGGGACCGCTGTTGGGCATCGCGGCGATCTTGTCCACGGTATCCATGCCGGCCGTGACTTCGCCGATGATCTGGTAGGTGTTGTAGGCGGCCAGTGCCAGCGCGGCTGTGTCGTCGAGGACGATGAAGAACTGCGACCCGACGGAGTCCGGAGCGGAGGTCCTGGCCATCGCCACGGTCCCGCGCTTGTAGGGCGCCGTCACCGGCTCGTCCCTGATCGTGTAGCCGGGTCCGCCGGTGCCGGTCCCGTCCGGGTCGCCACCCTGGATGACGAAGTCGGGCACCAGTCGATGGAACACCACGCCGTCGTAGAAGCCGCATTCCGCGAGGGCCACGAAGTTGCCGGCTGCGATGGGGCTCAGGTCGGCTTCGATCTTCATGGTGATGGGTCCCTGGTCGGTCGTGATATCGACGGTTCGCGTCTCGCCGGCGGGGAGTGCGGCCGGCTGACTGGTGGGGCAAGGTGCAGCCGATCCGGCAGCCGCCGACGGTGCAGCCGATCCGGCAGCCGACGATGGCGACGCGGTGCCACCGACGCTGCACGCCGCGAGGAGCGCGGCCAGGATGACGCCGGCAAGGGCGACACCGGGACTCGACACGATGCGGGGACGCGGTGCGCTACGTCGTCGGGCGCGGGTGGGAGTCGGGATCATGCGGCGGCCTCCAGGGCAGCAGGGAGTTCGATGGCGCCGGAGAGGATGGCCTCCCCGAGGATGATGCCGGCGGCACCGGTGTCCCGGACGCGGCGCACTCCGTCGAGATCGCGGACACCACCGGCCAGCAGGACCTGCGCATCGTACGTCCGGACGAGCGAATGCACCTGTGCGAGGTCTGGTGAGGCACCGCCATGGCTCAGCACGAGGCGCCTTACGCCGCGGCCGATCAGTTCCTCCACGAGCTCGGTGGGCGTCGGTGGTGTCGGGCGTCGCCACGGATAGGCGGCCAGCCGCTCCGGTCGCGGATCGAGACCGACCGCCAGCCAGTCGCCGGCGACCGCGAGGCACTCGGCGAGCTCATCGGGACGATCCGCGATCGCGGTGGTCAGCACGACCCGCGTGGCGCCGGCCGCGAACGCCAGCCGGATCGCGTCGGCACTTTCGACCCCGCCGGCAAGCTGGAGCGGCACGGCGTTGCGCGAGGCGATGGCCCCGACCACGTCAAGGCTGGCCGGCGCCCCGGTCCGGGCGCCGTCGAAGTCGACCAGGTGGATGAGTCGTGCGCCCTGGCCCACGAGCTGCTCGACGATCCGGTCCGGCCGGTCGGTCGGGGCTCCGATGCCGGCGGCTGCACCCGGCCAGAAGACCGTCCGCGAGCGGCCGCGATCGATGTCGATGGCCGGGATGACCAGCACCGGATCAGCGCCCCTCGCCGAGCAGCAGGCGGCGATGGAAGCTGACCGGCAGCGACCCGTTGCGCAGCAGCGCGTCGTGGAAGCCCTTGAGCGAGAAGCCATCGCCCAGGCGCAGTCGCTCGTCGTCACGCAGTTGCAGCAGCAGGGTCCGGCCCAGCAGGTATGACATCGGGTAGGTCGGTCGATAGGTGTACCAGTGGACCTCGGCGGTGGCGTTGGCGCGCTCGAACGAGGTGTGCTCGATGAGGAACGCGGCGGCCTCTGCGACGCTCAGCTCACCCCGATGCATGCGCACGTCGAGGATGATCCGGCAGGCCCGCCAGATCGCGTCGGTGTGGAGGGCGACCCGGAACGCCGGGCCGTCGTCGAAGCCGTGCTCGCGCATCATCAGCTCCGAGTACATCCCCCAGCCCTCGACGAACTCCGGTGCATCGGTCAGCGCCCGGGTCAGCGACGGGTGGCGCCGCGCGACATCCAGCTGGAGGTGGTGACCGGGATAGGCCTCGTGGATGCTGGTGTTGCTGATCGACGCGAAGTTGTGCTCGCGCATCGCCTCGGGGTCGTTCCCGACCGATGGGGTCACGACGTAGATGCCCTTGGCCGCGGCATCGAAGTTGGCCGGCGAGAAGTACGCGGCGAAGGGAACGACGTTGCGCAGGTACTCGGGGGTCTCGATGACTTCGATCCGCTCGTCGTCGGGGACGCTGACGAGGTCGTGCTCGATGAGGTGCGAACGGGCGCGCAGCATCGCGTCGCGGTATGCCTCGAGTGCTTCGCCGAAGTCGGCCGGTCGGGTGGTCTTGATCCGGTCGATCACCTCCGCCTCCGTGGCGTCAGGGTCGAGCTCCCTGGCGGCTGCCGTCCGCGCCGCCTTCTCCGCGGCGAGACGTTCCCAGCCGAGCTCGAGGATGGCGTCGGCATCGAGTCCGTCGAAGGCGCGCAGACCGACCAGCGCATCGTGACGTTCGCGACCGATGGCCCACGTGTCAGAGCCGGCGGCGAGTGTCTCCTCGAGCCGGCTCGCGTAGAGCTCGATGGCGACGTTGGCGGCCGCAGTCGCGCGCCCAAGTCGCCGGCGTTCGGCTGGGGCGAGGGTGTCTTCGGCCGTCGTCTCGATCACTTCGAGGAACGCAGGCAAGGTCGCCGCGGATTCCATCTCGAGGCTCTGCCAGAGCCGGACCTGGGGGACCGTTGCCCGTGACTTCATCGACTCGAGGTAGGCCGGTGTCGCCTCGAGGCGGCCGGTGATCGCCTCGAGCCGCTCGGCCAGTGGGGCGTGATCGCGGACGAACAGCAGGAACAGTCCGTCACCCACGACGTCAAGCGCTCCGGAGCGGCGCTCCCAGATGCGCAGCTCGTCGGTGTCGAAGATCGAGCGTCGGACATTGTGCAGCTCGAGGTCGCGCTCGAAGCGAACGCTCGCCGACAGGCCGCTCGGATCGAGCCCCTCGATCTCGGCAAGGTGGGCTCGCTCATCGGCCAGCTCACCAAGGAGCGCGTCGCGACCGCCGTCACCAAGCTCGTCGTCGTGGTCGTGGATGCCGAGGACGGTCCCGAGCACCGGGTTGGCGGCAACGAGTCGGCGCAGGCGGGCCTCGACGAGGTCGTAGAAGCGTTCGTCGAGCGGACCCGCATCGGCGGCGGGGGTCGGACGTGGCAGCGCCATCGGGACATGGGTGTCGGTCACTTGTCTGGTCTCCAGGATCGGTTGGCGGCGGGGTGCCGGTGAGGTCGTTCGGTCGTCGCCCGGGGGCAGTTCGGTCGCCGCCGGGAGGCAGTTCGGTCGCCGCGCTGCGTCTCCCTGCGCTGCAGGCCGTGTATCGCGATGGTGATGTGTCGCGCTCGCGGTTGTCGTGCTGGTGATGTGTAGCGCTGGAGAGTCAGCGGGCCGCGACCGGAGTGGCGGACCGGGTGTCTGCCAAGGCGTCGCGCGTCGCCCGGATCGTCGTGTCGATATCGTCGCTGGTCACGTCGTGATGGGTCACGGCGCGGACCTGACCATGCGGATATTCGACCATCAGGACGTTTCGTGCCCGGAGCGCCGCAAGGAAGATCGCTCGATCACGTGTGACCTTGAACAGGACGAAGTTCGTGCGTACCCGATCCGGATCCAGGCGGCCCGGCGTGGGCTGGGCGGAGCCCCCGGCGCTCTCGATGCCGTCGAGATCAGCGAGACCCTCGGCGAGTCGTCGGGCGTTGGCGTGATCATCGGCCAGGCGCTCGATCATCCCGGCGTCGCCGTCCTGCAATGCGACCAGTCCGGCGGCGGCGAGGACCCCTGCCTGACGCATGCCGCCGCCCAGCAGCTTGCGCGCGCGACGGGCCCTGGTGATCACGGCTCTTGACCCGACGACGACCGATCCGACCGGGCAGCCCAGGCCCTTGCTCAGGCAGAACGTCACGGTGTCCGCGGGTGCCGCGAGGTCCGCGGGTGCCGCGAGGTCCGCGGCGGTCACGGCGGGCAGGGCGGTCACGGTGGGCGAGGCGGTCACGGTGGGCGAGGCGGTCACGACGGACGGGGCGGCTACGTTGGGCGAGGCGGTCACGACGGACGGGGCGGCTACGTTGGGCGAGGCGGTCACGTAGGGCAGGGCGGGTCGGTGGCTGGCGGCGGCGCGGCTCGCGATGACCGCGTTCCAGAAGCGGGCGCCATCG
>CAYNGM010000118.1:0-6770 GCA_964396565.1 uncultured Anaerolineaceae bacterium
GGTCTGGCGAGGAGCGCGCCCGCACCCTGACCGAGGCTGCCCTGGCCCTCGCCGAACGCGACGTCTCCCCGTCGACGACGGCACGTCTGACTGGCGCGCAGGAACGCCTCGTCGCCCGATGGGTCGAGCGGATCGAAGCAGCACGGACATCGCCGCCCACCTGGATCAGGGACACCGACAGACGCATCCCGATCGTGTCGATCTCGGGCACCAACGGCAAGTCGACCGTGACGAGGCTCATCAGCCACATCCTGGTCGGCGCCGGGCGCCACGTCGGGACGACCACCTCCGACGGCGTCCTCGTCGATGAGCGGATGGTCGATCCCGGGGACTGGACGGGGCCGGGAGGGGCACAGCAGATCCTCACTCGCTCCGATGTCGATGTCGCCGTCCTCGAGACGGCCCGCGGCGGGATCGTCCTTCGTGGGATGGGCTACGAATCGAACGAGGCGTCCGTGCTGACCAACGTGTCGTCGGATCATCTCGACCTCCAGGGGATCCACACACTCCCCGAGCTGGCCGAGGTCAAGTCGACCGTCTGTCGGATCACCCGGACCGACGGTTGGGTCGTCCTGAATGCCGATGACCCGCTCGTCGCTGCCGTCGCTCGACGTGTCCGGGCCCGGGTCGCCTACTTCAGCCCAGGCGAGGGACGGGGTCCAGGCATCGTCCGACGCCACCTCGCGGCCGGCGGACGAGCCTATGTGGTCCGCTCCGGCTGGATCACCGAGGTCGAGGGGGATCGAGCGACCGCGATAGCAGAGGTCCGGCGGGTGCCGATAACGATCGGCGGGCTCGCGCGCCACAACGTCGCGAACTCGCTGGCTGCGGCCGGCGGTGCGCGCGCCCTCGGCGCCTCGATCGAGGACGTCCGCGATGGGCTGCTCGACTTCCGGCCATCGGCCGAGCGGTCGCCTGGTCGATTGAACCTGTTCCGCCTCGGATCCCGCCTCGTGATCGTCGACTTCGCCCACAACGAAGCGGGGATCGCGGCCGTGCTTGACGTGGCCGAGGGACTCGCGGCCGGTGCTGCCGGCCGGGTCGCTCCCGTGACCTGCATCATCGGCACCGCTGGCGATCGACCCGACGATACGTTGCGCGGCATCGGTCGGATCGCCGCCCAGCGCGCCCAGCGGATCGCCATCAAGGAGACTCGCAGGTACCTGCGCGGACGGACCGAGGCGTCGGTCATCGGCGAATTGCTGGCCGGGGTGACCGCCGGTGGCGGAGTCGCGGCCGATGTCCCGATCTACGAGTCCGAGACCGTCGCCCTGCGCGCCGAGCTCAACGGCCAGGGGCCCGACACCCCCCGCGTCATCGTCCTGATGTGCCACGAGGAGCGCGAGGCCGTCTTCGAGCTGCTCTCCGGCCTTGGGGCCCGACCCATCGATGTCAGCGATGAACTGACGACGCTCATCCCGCGCCTCCAGGATCGCCCGCGTCGCGTCTGAGGTTTAGGCGACGCAGCGTCCGGTCCCTGCCAGCGTCACCGATCCGTACCCGCCGAGCGAGCCGATGGTTCTGTCGAGGCTCGCCCCATGCATCATGCCCGCCATCGGCGCGTATGACGAGTCCGTCTGGCAAGGCGACCACGCTCAGGCCCTGGACTCGCCTCCCGTCGCGCTCGCCTCTCGCGGCTGGGATCGACACGACCCTGGCGATGCCATTCGGCCGCATCGCCGGACAGGGGGTTGCGGCGCCGTGATGGCTGGACTTGGCCATCAAGAGCATCAGGCAAGCTTTGGCCACCATCCGCGGACGTCCAGGCGCGCGGCGAACCGAACGTGCGGCGGTTCGTCAGGTTGCACCAGGCCGGCGGCGCTCAGCATCGTGTTCATCTCGATCCTGACGGTGGCTGGCTGCAGCGGCCACGGCGCGTGTCGGACCTCCGTCCGTACCAGGCGCCCGCGACGATCCATCGCGAAGAGGCGCTGACGATCGGTGGACCACAGCTCGAACGATCCTGGCTCGAACCTCTCAACAGGTCCGGTCGGCCGATAGCGGGCTGCAAATCGAGCTGGGCCACCTCGATCATCGGTTCGGTCCGACCGATAGTCGACTATCTCGCTCCCCTGGCTGACCGCCATATCAGCGTGGTAATACGGTAGGTGGAAGGACGCGCGGGCGCCTTCGACCGCCACTCGATCTGCCGCGTCAAGACTGAAGAACCAGACACCGGGAGATCCCTGGTGACGAACATAGGTTCGGACGTTCAGTTCGGGGAATGCACCGGCCAGCGGCGGTGCGGGGAGTCCGCGCGGACCAACGTTCTCCATCCGGAATGGCACGACGGCAACGTACGCCCGACCCTCGAAGAGATCCAAGTCGAGACCGGCTGGGATCTGACTGCGGATCGATGCCGAATCGACCGGCCAATGCATGAACAGAAGGTCACACCAGCGCATCCGCATGACCCACGGTCGAGCCCGAGTGATCATCGCAACACAGTCGCTATGCGCATCGCACTCGACGAAAGGCGCCGGCGAATGGGTCTGGCATCAGCGGCATGCCGCGTCAAGGACGACCACTACCGGACGGCCAGCGCTGCGATGCCGGCACCCACGGCGTCCGACCGATGCGACCGACCGGCCGATGCGGCCGAATGGCATCGCCGATGTCATGAGATCTCCGCAAGCGCAGGACGTCCGACCGATGCGACCGACCGGCCGATGCGGCCGAATGGCATCGCCGATGTCGTGAGATCTCCGTGGGGACCAGGGATCCGAGCACGCGAGAACCTCAGCCCTCGGGGGCCTCGAGCTCGCCCGGATCGGCGAAGGCGGTCGGCCCGCTCGAGGAGCCGGCGGCAGCCATCGCCTCCTTGTACACGCCGATCGCGTCGTCGACACAGCAGACCACGAGATCCCCTGGCATCGCGCGACGAAGGGCGGTCCTGACCGCGGTCATCTCGTCGAGGATCTTGTCGGCGCGAGTGGCCTGAGTATCACCGGCGGCGCGGGCCGAGCGGATCCCCTCGATGACGTTCCCGGCCGTCTCGCCCGGAGCCCGACCGCGAAGGTGCTTGTCTTCACGGACGATCAGCTCATCGAACGCGGTGGCGGCGATGGCCCCGTAGTCGCGCTGGTCCTCGTCACGCCGATCGCCGGGGATCCCAAGCACACCGATCGCACGCCCCGTTCGGACGGTCGCAGCGGTCGCACCGACGTGTCCTACCCGGGCGGGTGCATCGTCCATCATCCGGTTGACGAAGTCGGCCAACTGGCGCATGCCGTCCACGTTGTGGCAGTAGTCGATGACCACGCGCACCCCACCCACGTCGAGCATGTTGAGACGACCAGGAGCCTGGAAGAACGAAGTCGAGAACGTGCGCAGCCCCTGACGGATGTCGTGCAGATGCGCTCCGGACGCCCAGGCAGCCGCAGCCGCAGCAAGGGCGTTGGCCACGTTCATCCGCGCGCGACCGCCGAACGTCGCCGGGATCAGGTGGGTGTACAGCACGGGCATCGTCCGCGAGCCCAGCCGCAGCACGATGAGCTCGCCATCAGGACGCGGGTCGAGCACGAAGGCAGCGTTGCCGCGGGCGGTGTGCCCATCGACCCGGTCGAAGCCATCCTCGCCCTTCTCGGTAGCCATGCTGAACAGCACGACCCGGCCGGCGCAGTGTCGACCCATCCGGTAGACATGGGAGTCGTCGGCGTTTAGGACTGCCGTCCCGGAGCGCGGCACAGCCTCCACCACCACGCCCTTGACATTGGCCAGCTGCCCGATCGACTCGATCCCGCCGAGCCCCAGGTGGTCGCCGGTCACGTTGGTCACCACCGCGATGTCGTTGCGGTCGTAGCCCAGGCCCTCACGCAGGATCCCGCCACGCGCCACCTCGAACACGGCTGTATCGACGGTCGGGTTCTGGAGGACCATCTGGGCAGACTTCGGCCCCGACATGTCGCCCTTCTTGATGAGCCGGCCATCGACCACGATGCCATCGGTGGAGGTCATCCCGACCCGCCGACCCATGAGCTTGAGGATGTGGGCGATCATCCGGACCGTCGTGGTCTTGCCGTTGGTCCCGGTGACCGCGAGGATCGGGATGCGCGCCGATGTTCCGGCCGGGAACAGGCCATCGATGACGGGCCGCGCCACGTATTGCGGCTCCCCCTCGGTCGGATGCGTGTGCATCCGAAAACCGGGCGCGGCGTTCACCTCGACGATGCCGCCGCCGGTCTCGCGGACGGGTGTGGCGATATCGGGACAGATGAAGTCGATGCCGGCGACGTCGAGCCCGACGATGCGTGCCGCAGTCTCGGCGACCTCCACATTGTCCGGGTGCGCCTCGATGGTCCGGTCGATCGACGTCCCGCCGGTCGACATGTTGCCGGTCAGGGCGAGCTTGATCCATTCGCCTTCGGGCAGGACGTCGTCGAGCTCATGGCCCTGCGCACGAACCAGTTCCGTGGCGGCGTCATCCACCTTGATCCGGGTCAGCACCTTCTCATGACCGATCCCGCGCCGTGGATCGCTGTTGGCGATGTCGACCAGCTCGCGCACGGTGTGTTCACCATCGCCGGTCACGCTCGCGGGTACGCGCTCGGCGATCGCCGCGACCTTGCCACCGATGACCAGGCAGCGATAGTCGTTGCCGTATACGTAGCTCTCGACCACGATGTCGCCCGACCGACTCTGGGCGAGCGCGCCCGGGAACGCAGCCCGGACTGCCGCCTCGTCGCGCAGGTCGAGATGAACGCCCCGGCCATGGTTGCCATCGAGTGGCTTGACCACGCAGGGATAGCCGATCCGACGGGCCGCCGCGGCCGCACCGTCCGCGGTCTCCACCACCTCCGACTTCGGCACCGGCAGACCGGCGCTGTCGAGGAGGCGATTGGTCAGGCTCTTGTCGCTCGCGATATCGACGCCGATCGCGCTGGTCTTCGAGGTCATGGTCGCCCGGATGCGCTGCTGGTGGACGCCATGACCGAACTGGACGAGCGAATGCCGATCGAGCCTGATGAACGGGATGTCGCGACTGACTGCCTCGTCGATGAGGGCCTGGGTGGATGGCCCGAACGCCTGGCGCTCGGCAAGCCGGATCAGTCCTTCCAGCTTCGGCGCGAAGTCGAAGAAGTGCTCCGGATCGTCCGGCGCGACGAGGTGATTGACGAGGGCGACAGCCATCCGGCCGGCCTCGAGACCGACCGCTTCCTCGCGATACTCGTAGATGCAGTTGTACTGGCCGTACCCACCCGCCGCGCGTGTCTTGCCGTGGCGGACGTCGGTGCCCGCGAGGTTCTGGAACTCGAGGGCGATGTGCTCGGCGATGTGGCCGACCCACGTCCCGTCGCGAAGTCTCGTGATAAACCCACCGCGCCGACCGAGCGAGCAGGCGTGGTCCTCGAGGGTCGGGATCAGCGCGACGAGCGCATCGGAGAAGCCGGGCAGCTTGGACGACGGGAACTCCTCGAGCACGCCAAGGTCGACGAGCAGGCGGATCACCGGCTCGCGGGCCCAGTAGTTCGGGCCGCGCAGGACCCGAGTCTCGAGCACACGCAGGGTCGGCGCGGGCCCAGCCGTGGTCGGGGCGTGCCCGGTCGTGGTCGGGGCGTGCCCGGTCTCGGATGCGGGTCTGGGCGCGGATCCGGAGGAAGATGAGCGAGAGCGCTTTCGGGGAGTGGCCGCCGATCCGAAGGTGGCCGCCGATCCGGAGGTGGCCTTCCGACTCGACGCTCGCGAATTGGTCGGTTTCGACGCCTCGGCCACGCTCTCCTCCTCGTGCTGTCCGGTGCGCGACAGTGTACGGCCGCAGGTTCACGCTTTGAACCGATTGAGGACGCGTTTGCAGGATCGACGGCTGCCCGACGGCTAGCTTGAGGCGGCCTCTCCGCCGGCTATCGCGTGAAGCACCGGGGCGACGACACGTTCGCGCCGGCGCAGGTCGAATCGATATCCGGCCGGCAGCGAGTGAAGCACGACCCCGCTGATCATCAGCGGCTTGTGGCCGTGGACCTCCCACGCGTCGGTCTCCGAACGCGAGCCGTCCACCACGGTGATCGAGCCGCGGCCGATGACCTCCATGACGTGGTCCGGCCCGACGACGCCGGCCGTGTCCTCATCGACCCCGAGACCCAGGAGTGACGGGTTCTGGGCGATAAGCGACAGCAGTCGACCCAGTCTGTTCCGCTGCTGGAAGTGCTGGTCGACGATGACCCCGGGCAGGACACCGAGACCGGCCGCGATCTGGGCCATGCGGTGCTTCGGGGTCGCGCCGCTGGCCCCGAACGCGATCATGTGCGAGGACATCGCCGATGCACCGGCGGACGTGCCGGCCACCACTGCCCCCTGCCGGAAGCGCTCCAGGACCGCATCGGCCAGACGTGTCCCACCGATCGTCGAGGACAGCCTCAGCTGGTTGCCGCCGGTCATGAAGATCCCGGTCGCGTCGCGCACCGCGAGAGCAGCGGTCTCGTCGTTGGCCTGACCGCGGGTGACCGCATGGACGGTCCGGACGCGACTGACCCCAAGCTCACCGAGGACTTGACGGTAGCGCTCACCGGCCTCAAGACCGAGCGACGAAGCGGTCGAGATGACGGTGATCGAGGCGTCCGGCCCCCCGGCCAACGCCGCGAACCGGCTGAGGATCACGCGGTCGCGGACCTTGTCCTCCGCGCCCCCGATGATGATGACTGAACCTTCGGTCACGACTCTGGCTGGGCTCCCGACGTCCTTGGCGGCGACGCGATCTCGCGCCGACCGTTGCACCAACGCACCGGACCCTCCCGGTCCGACGTGTTCGCGACAGGATACCGGCCGCCGGGGAA
>CAYNGM010000119.1:0-6735 GCA_964396565.1 uncultured Anaerolineaceae bacterium
GATCGGGCAGAAGGTCCTCGACGACCTTTTCGGAAGGTTGCGCCGCGATGCCTTAGGTGGACACCGACTCGCCCGCGGTGGTCGTGGCGGCGAGCGTCTGGAGACGAGCAAGCCGTACGAGTTCGGCGATCCGTTCCACCTGGACCTGCGCGCGACCCTGGGCAACGCCCTTGGACGCGAGGAGAACAAGCCGGCCGAGCGCGGCTCACCCGCCGCCCACGACGGCCGTCGGCCGATCAGGCTTCATCCCGCCGACTTCGAGGTCTACGGGACCGAGGCATCGACCCGGACCGCGACCGTCCTGCTCATCGACATGAGTCGCTCGATGCTCCTGCGCGGGTGTTTCCTTGCCGCCAAGCAGGTCGCGGTCGCACTCGACACCCTGATCAGGACGCAGTTCCCGCGCGACCACCTGTCCGTGGTCGGGTTCGCCTACTACGCTCGCGAGGTCAGGCCGGGCGCACTCACCTCGCTGACCTGGCACGGACACGAGTACGGCACCAACCTCCAGCACGGACTGCTGCTGGCCCGCCGGATCCTTGCCCGCCAGGGCGCGGCGAACCGCGAGATCGTGATCATCACCGACGGGGAGCCGACCGCCCACCTGGAGGGCGGCCAGGTCGAGTTCAGTTATCCGCCGACGCGGCGGACCGTGACCGAGACGCTTCTCGAGGTCCAGCGCTGCACGAGGGACGGTATAACCATCAACACGTTCATGCTGGAGCGTTCGCGGGCGCTGACCGAGTTCGTGGACCAGATGACGAGGCTCAACCGCGGCCGCGCGTTCTACGCGACACCGGAGCACCTTGGCGAGTACGTGCTGGTCGATCTCGTCGGGCGCAGGACGACGCACGTCGCATAGCGCAACGTCGCAACTGCCTCTGGACAGCCACCGGGAAAGGCATATCCTCGCCATCGGTGCCGTGCGCCGACGGATGGAGCGCCGGCTTGATCGGAGGGCGCGATGGAAGGCCTGATCCCGTATCTCATCTTCCTGCACGTGCTGGGCGCGATCGCGGCATTCGGGCCGACCTTCGTGTTCGCCATCATCGGGGCGGCAGGGGCAGCCGAGCCGATGCACGGCAACTTCTCGCTCCGTCTGTCGCACACGATCGAGACCAAACTCGTCCTCCCGGTCGGCATCACGCTGCTCATCACCGGGGCGGCGATCATGGGCATCCTCAAGGTCAACCCGTTCGAGCGCTCGCACTGGTGGCTGGCAATCGGGATCGCCCTGTACCTGATCGCCTATGGATATTCATTCGCCGTCCAGCGCAAGCTCGTGGTCAGGGCCATCGAACTTACCTCTGCGCCGCCCTCACCCGGCTCGTCCGGGCCGCCCCCGGAACTCGCCGCGATCGGCAAGCGCCTTGGCCAGGGCGGGATGGTCCTTGGGATCCTTCTCGTCGTGATCGTCTTCCTGATGGTGGTCAAGCCACAGTTCTGAGGCGCAGCAGGCGCGGCAGGCGCCGCAGGGGCAGCAGACGCAGCAGCCGTAGCAGGCGCGGCAGACTTGCCGTCCCTGAATCCGGCGGGCGTGGGGCCGTACCATGGGCAGAGCACCAGAAACCAGCCCAGGAGACCCCGCTGATGCCTCACGTCGCGTCGTCACCCGCCGACCTGCTCTCGACCATCGCCTCAGCCGCCCGTCTGGACGGCGAGAAGCTCAAGATCACGGATGACGCCGCGTTCCGCTCGGCGGCGATCCGCGACCTGGCCTGGACGGCCGCGTTCTCGACCGACGAGGCGACCACGGATGCCGCCCAGTGGCTGGTCTGGGAGGCGAGTCAGGCGCTTGGGGCACGGTCAGCCTCGATCCAGGAGCTGTACGCCGCCCGAGCTCGTGGCGAGGTCAGCGGGTTCACCGTGCCGGCCATCAACATCCGTGCCCAGACCTTCGACATGGCCCGCACCGTCTTCGAGGCAGCGGCCGCAGCCGAGGTCGGTGCGGTCATCCTCGAGCTCGCCCGCAGCGAGCAGACGTACACCTTCCAGCGCCCCATCGACTATTCGACCGCCGTGCTGGCAGGTGCCATCGCCGCCGGCTGGCAGGCACCGGTCTTCATCCAGGGCGACCACTACCAGTTCAACGCCAGGAAGTACGCGGCCGATCCCGAGGCCATGACCGAGGAGATCCGTCGGGCCTGTCGGCTGGCCATCGAGGCGGGCTATCGGAACATCGATATCGACAGCTCGACGCTGGTCGATCTCGATCGTCCGACCGTCGATGACCAGCAGCGCGACAACTACCTGCGTGCGGCCGAATTGACCGCGCTGATCCGGTCGCTTGAGACAGACGGCGTGACCGTCAGCGTCGGCGGTGAGATCGGCGAGGTAGGACACAAGAACTCGACCGTCGAAGAGTTGCGCGCCTACCTCGATGGCTACCGTCGTGAACTCGACATGCGGGCGTCGGGCGCGACCGGCATCTCCAAGGTCAGCGTCCAGACCGGGACGAGTCACGGGGGAGTGCCACTGCCCGGCGGCGGTGTCGCCGAGGTCAAGCTCGACTTCGAGGTCCTGCGCGAACTTGGCGTGGTCGCTCGCGAGTACGGTCTGGCGGGTGCCGTGCAGCATGGCGCATCCACGCTGCCGGACGAGCTGTTCCACCGCTTCCCGGCTGTCGAGACCGCGGAGATCCACCTGGCCACGGGCTTCCAGAACGCCCTCTACGAGCATCCGGCTTTCCCCGCGGAGCTGCATGCGGCCATCGAGGCATGGTGCTTCGAGAACGCTGCAGACGAGCGCAAGCCTGACCAGACCGACCAGCAGTTCGTGTACACGACCCGCAAGAAGGCGATCGGACCGTTCAAGCGTGAGTTGTGGGACCTTGCTTCACGGGACGAGATCCTGGCTGCGCAGCGACGCAAGATCGCATTCCTGTTCACGGAGCTCGGGTCGACCGGGATGGTCGATCGATACATCCGACCGGTCGAGGTCCATCGACCCCTTCCCGACGCGCTTCGGGAGGCCGTCGCGGCCGGGTGAACGGGGCCCCGGTCGTCAGGTACCCGGAGGTGTTCGCTATTGGCCACTGACCCAGGACCCGCTGACCAGAGCGCGACGGAGGCGCAGGTCGCGACGGAGACGCGCGATGCGACTGACGCCCACGGTCGATTGGTCGATGCGCTGGCGCGACTCCCTGAGCTGGCCGGACGGGCGCTGACGCTCACACCACTCTCCGGCGGGATCACCAACCGCAACTTCCTTGTCGCAGCGGACGGCACCACGGAGCGCTGGGTCATCCGCCTCGCCGGCAACGACACACATCTGCTCGGGATAAGCCGCGAGGTCGAGCACTCCGCCACGGTCGCCGCAGCTGGCGTCGGTGTCGGGCCCGAGGTTACCGCCTTCATCCGACCGGAGGGCTACCTTGTCACCAGGTTCATCGTGGGCGACCCGGTGCCCGACGAAGCGGTCCACGACCCGGCCGTCCTGCGCCGGGTGGCCGATTCGCTGCGGCGGATCCACGACGGACCAGCCATCCCAGGGCTGTTCGTGCCGCTCCGGATCGTGGAGGCCTATCGAGCGCTGGCGCTCGCGCGCGGTGTGCGCATCCCGGGTGAATATGACCTCGCGTCCGCCATCGGTCGGCGTATCGAGCTTGCCTGTCTCTCCTCACCCATGGAGTTGCGGCCCTGTCATAACGACCTGCTCAACGCCAACTTCATCGATGACGGGAAACGCATCCGGATCGTCGACTGGGAGTATGCCGGTATGGGCGACCCGTTCTTCGATCTCGGCAACTTCTCGATCAACCACGAACTCACCCCGGACGAGGACGCGCTGTTCCTCGCGGCCTACGACGGTGTGACGGGCCAGCCGGCCTCCGATCGGCTCGCGCGGCTGACCCTGATGCGGGTGGTGTCCGACTTCCGCGAGGCGATGTGGGGTGTCCTCCAGCAGGGCATCAGCACCCTCGACGTCGACTTCGTGGCGTACACCGCGGAGCACTTCGAGCGACTGCTCGCGAACGCGGCGGCTCCTCGATTCGAAAGAGCCCTCGTCGAGGTCGCCGGCACCTGAAGCCGCTCAACGGACCTCGTCCACGTCCGTCCACCACTGGCGGCGATCACCGACCCGGTCGCGCATCTTCCAGCCCATCGACTTCGAGACCGCATCGATGCGCGCCTTGATCTCACGCCCGGCGGCAAGCACGCGCTCCCGGCCGGCATCGTCGAGTTGGGGATAGGTGGCGGCCAGCGCGGCAGTCTTCTCGAGGTTCTGGGTGAGCGTGCGCCACAGCCCCCAGTCGTCGGCGCACAGCCGAGTTATCCGCTCGAGATCGATGGTGTTGGCGTCGCCCTTGGCGAGCGGATGATCGAGCAGGAGCAGGACGGTGTCGATGATGTCCTTCTCGTTGATCTGCACGATCTGCAGCTTGGAGAGCAGCAGTTCGGTGACCGGGATGGTCGGACGATCCGCCTCGAGACGGCCGGCGAGGGGGATGATGTGGCAGAACTCCAGACGGTCGTAGAAGACGTCCACGTGGATCCGGTGCACCGGGTCATCGAATATCGAGCGCGCACCCTCGGTGGCGACGAAGACCTCGCGGTCATCGTGGTAGCCGAGACGCGCCATGACCTCGCCGATGACCTTGGCCTGGCGCTTGTAGGCGGCGAAGTCGATGTCGGCGTAGGTCCGCTCGAAGGTCGGGATGAGCGCGCCGGCATCGTGACTGTGGAGCGCGACACCGATGGAGCCCAGGACGCGGATGATCGCCCCGGCGGCGTCGGCGGCGGCGACGATCCGCCGGACCTCCGCCTCGAGCGTCGCGCGATCGATGACGGGGGAGGTCGGGTCGCCGCGTGTCACGTGCGCGATCGTAGCCGAGTCGATCCCAGTGTGCGAGCCACGAGCGTGCGAGCCGGGCCAGCAGCGGGCGCGTGCACGCCGTACCGTGTATCCCGATGGTGAACGAAACCGCGCGGGTCGTGATCATCGGCGGCGGGATAGTGGGCTGCTCGGTCGCCCTGCATCTCGCCGAGGCCGGCTGGACGGACGTGCTGCTGCTCGAGAAGCATCAGTTGACCGCGGGTTCCACGAGCCAGGCGGCGGGTCTGGTGACCGCCTTCAACCCGTCGTCGACGATGATGTCCTTCCGCCGCTACAGCATCGAGCTCTATCGGCGGCTCGGGGTCTTCGAGACGGTCGGAAGCCTGCGTCTGGCGTCGTCAGCGGAGCAGCTTGGCGAGTTGCAGCGGACCGCGAGCAGGGCCCGCGGGATCGGGCTCGATGCCCACGTCATAGGTTCCAACGAGGCACTTGCGCTGCTCCCCGCGATGTCGTCCGAGTCCCTGTACGGCGCCGTCCATCTCGAGGGCGACGGGCACCTTGACCCCCATTCGACCACGCACGCCGTCGCCGAAGCCGCCCGTGCCCTGGGTGTCCGGATCCGCCAGGGCGTGCGCGTCAGCGGGTTCGAGTTGACCCCTGCGCGCGCCATCAGGCGAGTCCTGACCGAGGATGGGGCGATCGACGTCGAGCACGTCGTCAATGCGGCCGGGATGTGGGCGCCGCGCGTGGCCGCCATGGCCGGCGGCTGGCTGCCTTCGACCCCGGTGGATCACCAGCATATCGCCCTGCGGGCCGTATCAGGCAGCGAGCTGCCGCACGACATGCCGTGCTTCAGGGACCCGGACAACCTGGTCTACGGCAAGAGCGAAAGCGGCGGTATGGTCTTTGGCGGCTACGAACTGGACCCGGTCTCGCGTTGGGAGGACGGGGTGCCGTGGGAGCACGCGGCGCGCTCGCTGCAGCCCGACTTCGAGCGGTTCGCCCCGCTGATGGCCGGCGCAGTCCGACGCTTCCCGTTCCTCGCCGACGCCGAGGTCGTACGGCTGATCTGCCACCCCGACGCGATGACACCGGACTCCAACCCGTTGCTGGGGCCGATCCCGGAGGTCCGTGGGATGTGGATCGCAGCCGGGATGTCGCTGAACGGGTTCGGCGGAGCCGGTGGGCTGGGGCGCGCCCTGGCGGGCTGGATGACGAGCGGCGACCCAGGCGTGGATATCGGTCCGTACCGGGCGTGGCGGTTCCACGAGACGTATCGCGATCCGGCCTTCGCAGCTGGTCTCGGTCGTGAGGCGTACAGCGACTACTACCGGTTGCGCTTCCCCCACGACGCGGACCTCGCCGGACGTCCCCGTCGCCTGTCCGCCCTTCACGGCCGTCTCCAGGAGAGCGGCGCCGTCTTCGGCACCAAGGCTGGCTGGGAGCGCACCGAGCATCTCGAACCGGGTCGTCCATGGCGCCGTTCCGGGCGCGACGGGGCCACCTACGGCTGGACGCGTCCACCCTGGCACGAGACGGTGGTCGCCGAGGGCCGTGCCGTGCGCGCGCGAGCCGGGATCATCGACCTCAGCTCCTTCGGCAAGCTGGACGTACGCGGACCGGGTGCACTGGGGCTGCTTCAGCGGGTCAGTGCCAACGACGTGGACCGGGCGATCGGGACGGTCATCTACACGCCATGGTGCGACGAGCGTGGCGGGATCGTCGCCGACGTGACCGTGACCAGGCTCGCCGCCGACCATTTCCGGGTCGTCACCGGTGCCGGATTCGCCGCTTCCGAGCTGGCCTGGCTGCGCTGGCAGCGGACAGGCGACGATGGTGACGGTCGGGTCGAGCTGCGCGATGTGAGCGACGAGCTCGCGACGATAGGACTGTGGGGGCCGCGGGCACGCGACGTGCTGTCGGCGGCGACGAGCGACCCGGTCGACGACGAGGCGATCC
>CAYNGM010000120.1:0-6704 GCA_964396565.1 uncultured Anaerolineaceae bacterium
GGATCGTATCGACCGACTACCACAAGGGCGGCATCGACCTCGACGGATGCGTCCGGGTCGCGCGCCGGCTCGAGGCAGCGGGCGTCACCTATCTAGACGTGACCACGGCGCTCGGTCCGCGGGGCACGCGCGAGTCGCCACTCTCCATGGGGTCACCGGAGGCCGTTCTTGCCGAGGCCGCCGAATCCGTTCGGCGGGTCGTGTCGGTCCCGGTCATCAGCGTCGGCCGCTACCTGTCCATGGCATCCGCGGAGGAGGTCGTGGCCGCGGGCAAGGCTGACATCATCGCCTTCGGACGGGCGTCGCTGGCGGATCCGGCCATCGTCGCCAAGTCGTTCGGCGGTGACGAGGCGGGGGTGATCCCGTGCATCGCCTGCGATACCTGCTTCGACATCGGCTACGCCGGCCTCGGGACGTCGTGCCTCGTCGATCCGGAGACGGGACATGAAGGAGAGCTTCAGCTGATTCCCGCGTCCTCCCCGCGGACCGTGCTCGTTCGCGGCGCCGGCCTGCCTGGCCTTGAGTTCGCTCGTGTTGCCGCCATGCGCGGCCACGATGTGACGGTGGCCACAGCCGGTCTACCGTTCGGCGGGCTGCTCGGACTGCGTGCGCGCGTTCCGGGTGCCGCCGAGATTGCAAAGGCGGTGCACTACTATGGCCGTCGTCTCGATGCGCTCGGTGTGAACGTGGTTGACGACGTCCAGTCGACGTCCGACGTCGTGGTCGATGCCGGCCCGGGAGAGTTCGTCGTGCCGGAAGTCCCGGGCCTCGATCCCGCCCGAGCGATCTCGGCGGTGGACCTGCTGTCCGGTACGATCGATCCGGAGGTGATCGGTCGACACGTCGTGGTCATTGGGCGCGGACTGCTGGGCGGAGAGACATCGCTGCTCCTCGCCACAACCGGCAAGCAGGTCACGTTCGTATCCGATCAAGCGGCCCTCCGCGAATCCGGCCGGAGCTCGGTCGCCGCCCGGACCGGCATGCATATGGCCGACCTCGGAGTGCGGTCGCTCATGAACGCCGTACCGATCAGGATGGATGACGTCGGTCTGCGCGTGAACGCGGGTCCAGCGGTCGAGACGATCAGTCCGGTCGATTCGGTGGTCGTCGCGATGGGATGGCTCCCGGCGAAGGACCCCGGCGACGAAGGCGGCGTGGCACGTTCAGACGCACCGGCTCACCTTGTGGCCCCCGATCACTGGGATCCGTTCGACCTGACGCTCGGGATGACCTCGGCGACGCGCGCTGCTCGGGAGCTCTGAGAGAGTCGTCCGAGCGTTGATCGTCCGTGGCGCGACGGGAGGCGCTGTCAGCTGCGTGCGGCGTCCAGCGACCAGGGCGCGACGATGCGCTGGATCCGGTCCATGATCCACAACCCGATATTCGCGGCGATGACCATCAGGACCACGACGGCTATGGCGTCCGCCATCTGGAACGCAGCTACCGCGCTCTGGAGTCGGACCCCAAGACCCTGGACCGAGCCCAGGAACTCGCCGAGGATCTCGCCGATGAACCCGAGGGCGATCGCCCTCCGAACGCCGACGAGGATGAACGGGATGGTCGCGGGCAGGATCACCGCACGGGCCAGACGCCAGCCGCGGAATCCATAGACCGCACCGGCTCGCAGCAGGGTCGGATCCACCGTCCGGACGCCATCCATGGTGTTGATGAGGACCGGGAACAGGCTCAGCAGGAAGACCATCGCGATCTTCGATGGCGCACCAAGGCCCAGGATGAGGATGAGCAGAGGCGCGATGGCTACCTTGGGGACGGCATAGAACGCCCAGACGAACGGCTTGACCGTCAGGTCCATCAGGCTCGACATGCCGATGGCCAACCCGAGCCCGATGCCCACGACACAGGCCAACGTGACCCCGATCACATAGTTCGTGATGCTGAACGAGAGGTCCTTGAGGAACGAGTTCCCGGTGACGAGGTTCGCGATGGACTCACCGACCGAGATGGGTGCCGGAAAGAACGCCTCATCGATCAATCGGAGCGACCCAACGGCGACTTGGACGAGGACCAGGAGCAGGATCACCTCGACGATCACGGTGATCCGCCAGGCGAGGCGGCGGTCCGACCGCGGCGGGTGCGTGTCCCAATACCGCTCCATCTGGGCGTCGAGATCGCCGGGGTTATGGGCCGGGGAAGCAGTCGTCATCGTTCCTCCTGCTCCGCTGCGTGCCACGGCGCGACGAACCGGGTGATGATGTCGACGAGGTAGGTCGCAACGAGGATGAGAGCGATGGTCAGGAGGATCACGGCGAACGCCTGGTCCGTCCGGAACGTGCTGAACTTGCGGACGATCAGGGCTCCGAGCCCGTTCGGCGAGCCCGTCATCTCCGCCACGAGCAAGCCGATGAACGCGAGGTTAACGGCCTGCCGGATGCCGCTCAGTGTGTACGGAAGGATGGAGGGGAGGACCACATCCCGGTATCGCCCCAGGGTGCTCGACCCGAACACACGGGACGCGCTGATGAGCGATGGCTCCACCTCGCGGACCCCGGCCGCGACGTTGAACAGGATGGGGAAGAGCGAGGCGATGAAGACGAGGAAGATGATCGGCGGCTGCCCGAACCCGAACCACACGATGGACAGCGGGCGATAGGCAAGGAACGGCGTCGCGTACAGTGACCACAGGATCGGACCGGCCAGCCGCTGGACCGGTACGACCGCACCAAGGGCGAGGCCAAGGAGCACTCCGACCACGATCGCCAGGGCGAACCCGATCGCCAGGGATACCAGGCTGTACATGACGTTCGACCACAGTTCGCCCGACCCGAACAGCTCCACCGTGCCGTGCATGATCGTCACGGGAGACGGCAGGAAGATGGGGTTGACGAGCTTCAGCCCATCGACGGCGACTTGCCAAAGGACCAGGACCAGGACCAGTTCGCCGAAGATGACGACGGCGCGTCCACGCGGCCCAACCCTGGCCCACGGAGCCCGCGTGTCGACGCGCGCGCCCGCGGTGATGTCGGTAGGCGCATCGCCCGCATCGGAACGCAACGTTCCCACACCTTCAGACTGCACGGGGCCTCCGTTCAGACCAAGTCATCCGTCGCCAACGGATCGTCCATATCATGACATGTCGCCCCACCGTGTCGTGCGATATTCTATTTCTGGCCACGCCAGCGCCATCTCGCGCGGACTGCTGAGGGACCACCATGTCGTCCATTTCGATCCAGGACCTGACCGTCGCCTACCCGTCGACGAGGTCCGGGCGCGGCGTCATCGCGCTGTGGCATGTAGATCTCGAGATCGAGACCGGCGAGTTCGTGACCGTGGTGGGTCCATCCGGCTGTGGCAAGACCACGCTCCTCAACGTCGTCGCCGGACTCGTCCCACCATCGGAGGGGACGGTCCTCGTCGAGGGTCGCCCCGTCGTCGCCCCTGGTCCCGATCGGGCCGTCGTGTTCCAGGACTACGCCCTCTTTCCGTGGCGGACCGTCTGGGACAACGTCCACTATGGGTTGGCCCACCAGCCGGCGCTGCGAGCCGACGCCGACGATCGCATCAAGTCGGCCATCGAACTCGTCGGTCTCGCCGGGTTCGAGCACGCCTACCCCCGGCAACTCTCCGGCGGGATGCGCCAGCGGGTCGGTCTGGCGCGTGCCCTCGTGGCCGATCCCAAGGTCCTGCTGATGGACGAGCCGTTCGCCGCGGTCGATGCGATGACCCGCGATGTCATGCAGGGCGAGCTGGAGCGGATCGTCAGCCAGTCGGGCAAGACGGCGATCTTCATCACCCACAGCATCGACGAGGCGATCGTCCTGGGCGACCGCATCGTCGTCGCCACGACGCGACCTGGTCGCATCAAGTCCATCCTGCCCGTCGCCTTGCCGCGACCGCGCTGGCAGATCGACATCAAGGCGGAGCCGGAGTTCATTCGACTCCGCGAGGAGATCTGGTACCTGCTCCACGACGAGGCACTCGATCACGCCCACGCGAGCAGCGCGTAGGCGAGCCGCAGCGCCCGACTCAGGGGTTGCGGCTCATGCCCGGTGTCAGGATGCGCTCGCAGGCACCGACCGAGCGATCGCCGATCCGTCGCCGATCGCCGGGACGACGTCCTCCATCAGGACCCGCATCTGGTCGATGAGTTCGTCCACCGTCCGGTAGATCGGCTTGAGGTCCACGTGGGTGACCCCGATCTCCGACCAGCCACGCAGACGCTCCACCCAGAAGGCGCGATCACCGGCGATGGTCCGCGCCCGGAACTCCTCGGGTGAGGCGAAGATCCCGCCGACGGCATCGCGGGTCAGCTCCACGGCCGCGTCCCCATCGTCCGAGATCGACGTGAAGAGGTTGATCCCGAATGACGGCTCGGGCCGACCGAGTTCGACCGCCCGCGCGCGGATCCGCTCCATTGCCACGCGATAGGTCTCGATCCGGGGCTGACTCGGGAGCCACGCATCACCGTACCGAGCGACCCGCTCCATGGCCGCATCGGAGCCGCCCCCGACCCAGAGCGGGGGGCGTGGCTTCTGTATCGGCTTGGGGAAGATCGGCACCTCGCTGAAGTCGATGTGCTGACCGTGGTACGAAGCGAAGTCGGCTGTCCAGATCTCGGTCCACGCCTCGATGATCTCGTCGGTCATCCGGCCACGGTTCTTGCTGACGCCATAGACCTGGTATTGGAGCTTGGCGTGCTCGCGGTGGGCGGCGTTGACCAGAGCCGGATCGCTCGAGACGGCGGTTGGGCGACCGACCCCGACACCGACGATGAGACGACCGCCCGACAGGACATCGATGGTCGCCAGCTGCTTGGCGGCAAGGATGGGCTCACGGAGTGCGGCGACGAGGACGGTCGGCAGGAGATGGACCCGCGTGGTGATCGCGGAGAGGTAGGCGAGCGTCGTCAGTGCCTCGTACAGGTCCCGAACGTCACCACCCTCGACGGGCTGACGCGAACCGGTCGCGATGTAGCCGCCGGCGAAGTGGATGTGGTCGGCGACGGCCAGGCCACCGAAACCGAGCTCCTCGGCGGCCTGGGCGACATCGCGCAGGGCGGTCGGTGATGCGACCCAGTTGAGGTGCGGGACAAGGACAGAGAAATGCATCGGGAAATGGTCTCCTGTCAGGGCTTGGTCACAAGGATCGTCCTGGCTGGCAGGCTAGCCGGTCTCGCTGGAGTCCCCGCAGCGCGGCGGATCCGATCGCTCCTGGGCGATAGGCATGCCCGAGTAATTCTAGAGTCGACGTTGTATATTCTATCCTACCCCATCTGATCAGTCCGGAATCTGGGGTGTGCCGGGCAAATCAGTCGAGATCATATGCAGTCGAGCACGGATGATCGCCGGGCGTGGAGGGCGGACACTTGAGGACCCAGGACGTCAGCTTCTACAGCGAGGGTCAGCGCATCACCGGGACCCTCCACCTGCCCGACGGACCAGGGCCGTTCCCGGTCGTCGTCCAGAACCCGGGCTGGCTCGAACTGCGCTGCTCGGCGATCAGCGAGCGCTACCACGAGGGTTTCGTAGGCGCTGGCTACGCCGTCCTTGGCTACGACATCCGCGGCTTCGGCGACAGCGAGGGCGAGCGCGGCCGGATCCGACCGCAGGACCAACTCGAGGACGTGCTTGCCGCCATCGCCTACGCCGGCGCCCGCGAGGACATCGTGGCCGAACGCCTCGGGCTGTTCGCTCTGGGTGGGATCGCCGGCGGCAACGCCATCTATGCGGCACGCGAGGACGAGCGGGTCAAGGCCATCTGCTCCATGTCCATCGTGGCCGACGGCGCGACGTGGTTCCGCGAGATGCGCCGCGAGCACGAGTGGGTCGCCTTCAAGCAGCGGGTCGAGGCGAACCGCGTCCGCCGGGCGCTCGAGAACCAAGATGAACTGGTCGACCCACGCGAGGACCTGATGGTCGCCACGCCGGAGCGTCGCGCGAGCCAGGTCCGACGCTCGGACGACGTGCGTGTGGGCGGCGACTTCTGGCTGAGCTCGGCCGAGTCGCTCCTGCGCTTCCGGCCCATCGAGGTCGTCGATCGACTGGACTGCGCAGTGCTCCTGACCGGGGTCGAGGATGACGTCGTGACCCCCATCGACCACGCGATCGCCATCTACGAGCGGGCCAACGCCCCCAAGCAGCTGATCCGCCAGGTCGGCGTCAAGCACTACGAGTCATACAGCGTCAACTTCGAGCCGCTGGTCGGTGCATTCATCGACTGGTTCGACCGCTACTGCGTGGATCCCCGCGAGACCGGGGCGGCCGATCGCACTGAGGCGACCGTCCGCACGATCTGAGCGCGGCGCACCGTGCGGGACACGGGTTCCGAACATCCGACCGCCCCTTGCTCTCCGGGCCCAATCTATATAATATCCGCAGCAACGCCACGAGCAGGTCTCGCGGGGCAGTCCGTCGCCCCGACACCGGACTGGTCGAGCCCTGAGCCAACACCCATCAGAGGTGCATGCAGTTGTACAGGATCAGCATCGACGTCGGGGGAACGTTCACCGACTGCCTGGTGATGGATGCGAACGGCACACTGCGCCAGTTCAAGTCGCTCACGACACCCGAGCCATCGCTCGGTTTCATGACCGCCCTCGCCAAGGCTGCCGGTCACTACGGGGCGACGGCCGAGGAGTTCCTGGGTCAGATCGACCTGCTCATCCACGGGACGACCCTTGCGACCAACGCCGTGATCAACCGCAACGGCGCCAAGACCGGGATGATCACGACCAAGGGCTTCCGCGA
>CAYNGM010000121.1:0-3269 GCA_964396565.1 uncultured Anaerolineaceae bacterium
GGGAGATCACGCTCGTGGCGTTCGACCTGCTGCTTTACCACCTCCACGCGTCCCACGCCGAGCGCGTCGGCCTTCCGCCCATCCCGTCCGAGGCTGAGATCACCGCCGAGTCTGGAGGCCCACGATGACCGAGGTTCGAGGCTGCAAGCTCCCAGAGGAGCTGTACTACTGGATCGAGAAGCACGTCTGGGTGCGGGACGAGGGCGACGAGATCCTGACGGTGGGCGTGACCGACCCGGCCCAGCGGCTCGCCGCGCGGGTGGTCGCGGTGACGACCAAGAAGGTCGGCCGAACGGTCGAGCGTGGCCAGAGCGTGGCGACCATCGAGAGTGGCAAGTGGGTGGGTCCGGTCCCGAGCCCCGTCAACGGCGACATCATCGAGGTCAACGAGGCATTGACCGGCGACCCCACGCTGGTGAACAGCGATCCCTACGGGGGGGGCTGGGTGGTGCGGCTCAAGGCGTCGATCTGGTCGGTCCAGCGTGGCGAGCTCCACACCGGGCCGCACGCCATCGAGATGTACCGGTCGCTGCTCGAGCGGGAAGGCATCACGTGTGATTGACGGGCTGCCCGCGGGCGCCAACGCCTACCGCGGCTGCGAGCTGCCGGACGACCTGCTCTACGACGTGGAACGGGATGTCTGGGTCCGCCCGGAGACCGACCGCACGCTGACGATGGGCATGACCGACCCCGCCCAGTCGCGGGCAGGAAAGTTCCTGCACATCCAGTTCAAGAAGGTCGGCCGTCACCTTGATGCCGGCCACAGCGCCGCGACCATCGAGACCGCGAAGTGGGCCGGACCGTTCCCCACGCCCGTGGCCGGGACCGTGGTCGAGGTCAACGAAGCGGCCTACCGGACCGACATCCTCATCGCCAACCGGGACCCCTATGGCGCGGGCTGGATCGTCCGCCTGGCGCCGGACGTCTGGCCGGCGGAGTCGGCCGATCTCGTGACCGGGCCGGCCGCCCTCGACCGCTACCGCGACCGCATCGACCTACTTGGAGTCAGCTGCTTCCGCTGCGCGGATTGAGGTGTGACCGTGGATGCGATACGACTGCTCGACCTGGGGACCGTCTCGCCGGTCCGATCACAATCGATCTACCACGCGATCGGGTACGCGATGGGTGACGACTCGCCGGACACCATCCTGCTGGTCTCGCCCGATACGCCATACGTGAGCATCGGCCGCCACCAGGACGCGGACCGCGAGGTCGACCTCGAGTACTGCGCGGCGCATGGCCTTCCGGTGATCCGGCGCGAGGTGGGTGGGGGAGCGGTCTACCTCGACGGGAACCAGCTCTTCACCCAATGGATCTTCCAGGCCCGAAACCTGCCGGGGACGGTCCAGGACCGCTTCGTGCTCTACGCCGAGACGCTCGTTCGGACCTATCGCGCGCTCGGGATCGCCGCCGAGTATCGGCCGATCAACGACATCCACGTCGCCGGGCGCAAGATCGGCGGGACGGGCGCAGCCCGCATGGACCGGGCCGAGGTGGTCGTGGGCAGCCTGATGTTCGACTTCGACACCGCCTCGATGGCGCGGGTCCTCAAGGTCCCGTCCGAAAAGTTCCGCGACAAGGTCTTCCAGTCGCTGACCGAGTACATGACCACCATGCGGCGCGAGCTCGGGGAGCCACCGGCCCGCGAGACCGTCGTGGGTACCTATCTCGAGAGCTGCGCCGCCGTCCTCGGACGTCCGATCGAGCCCGGCGAGCTGCGCGTCGAGGAGCTTGAGCTGGCGGCGTCCCTCGACGAGCGGTTCGCGAGCGAGGACTGGCTGCGCGAGGCCGGCGGCCTTCGTCGGGCGGGTGTGCGGATCCACGAGGACGTCCGTGTCGGCGAGGGCGCATACAAGGCGGCCGGCGGCCTGGTCCGCTGTGTCGCACGGGTGCGCGGGGAGCGGTTGGACGACGTCGGGCTCTCGGGCGACTTCACCGCACGACCGGCGACGATGCCCGGGGATCTCGAGGCGCGCCTGCGGGGCCGGCACGTGGCCGAGGCGGAGCTGCTCGACGCCGTCGACACCTACTACACCGATGTCCGGCCGGAGATCCCGGGCGTGACCCCCCAGGACTGGGTGGCCGCGGTCATGGCCGCGACCACCACGGAAGTGCCCGCCTAGGACGCGGGCCAGGAGGTACGGCGATGGTCCACGCATCAGAACCGGCCGCGAGCGGGATGGGGGATCTGGACGCCCTCATCCGCGATCGCGTCGACAGCATGGTCGCAGCGCGGGTCGATGAGATCCTGACGCTCCGAGAGGCCGAGCGAGCGAAGCGCCCCAAGAAGCTGGCGATCATCGCCACGAAGGGCACCCTCGATTGGGCATACCCGCCGCTCATCCTGGCCACCACCGGTGCGACCCTCGGCTGGGAGACCGGCATCTTCTTCACCTTCTACGGGCTCAAGATCCTCCAGAAGGACCGCAAGCTCGAGATCGGCACGACCGGTAACCCGGCGATGCCCATGCCGGTCACGATGCCCCAACTGGTCACCGCGCTGCCGGGCATGACCCCGATGGCGACCTCGATGATGAAGCGCCAGTTCAAGGACCACGGCGTGGCGTCGATCGACGAGCTGCTCGATCTGGCCATCGAGCTCGGCGTCAAGCTCCAGCCGTGCGGCATGACGATGGACGTGTTCGGCTTCAAGGAGGACAGCTTCATCGACGGCATCGATCCGGTCTGTGGCGCGACCCACTTCCTGACGTGGGCCGCCGACGCCGACATCGCCCTGTTCACCTGACCCGACGGGCCGGGCTCGTCGGGGCGACGACACGTACGCCGGCATGCTGCGGACGAACGTCGAGCGCATCGTCGAGGCCTTGGCCTGACGCTCGGGGCCATTGCCGGAGCCCTCGTGATGATCGCCGGCATCGCCTTCGTCCACCGTCGCACGGCGCTGTCTGCACAGCGCCCCGCCAACGACCGCCACCGACCGTGGGGCCCGCGCTTCTCAGCCGCGCTGACGTCGACGTCTCAGGGCCTTGTGGAGCTCGACCGCGACGAACGCGGTCGTGGATGCGACGAGGACGACCGCTAGCTCCGGTGCACTCAAGGCCTGGGTCGAGAACACGGGCTGGAACGCCGGGACGTAGACCAGGGCGATCTGGATGGCGATCGTGACTGCGAGGGCGACGGTGAGCGGACGGTTTGAGGTCAAGCCGAGCCGGAAGACGCTCTCGTGCTCGGATCGCACCGCGAGAGCGTTCCCCAATTGGAGCAGGGCGAGAGTCGTGAAGACCATGGTCTGCCAGTGCCAACCCATC
>CAYNGM010000121.1:3369-6699 GCA_964396565.1 uncultured Anaerolineaceae bacterium
CGCGCAGGATGCCGAGCCGGCGGGCGATGGCGATAGCGGTCAACGGGTGGTCGCCCGTGACCATCACCGGCGCGATGCCGGCCGCCCGGCATGCCGCGATCGAGGCGACCGCCCCAGTCCGAGGTGGATCTGTCATCGCGACAAGACCGACGAGACGAAGGTCTCTCTCGACACGCCCGATGTCGTCAGGGATGCCATCGATCTCCCGCTCGGCGAGAGCGAGCACGCGGTAGCCGCCGGCAGCAAGATCCCCGGCGACGCGCTCCGCCTCCACCATGATCCGTGGCGTGGTCTGACCGAGGATCGGCGCGATGGCTTCCAGCGCACCCTTGGCCGCGACCCAGACCCGGTCGCCGTCGTCGTGCATGGTGGTCATCAGGCGTCGCGAGGCATCAAACGTCAGCTCCTCGACGCGTGGCAGCGCGGCACGCAACTCGGGGGCGAAGACACCGCGTTTGCCGGCGAAGGCCAGGAGGGCTCCCTCGGTCGGGTCGCCACTTATCGACCACTGGCCACCGACCCGCCTGGGGGCATGGAGCACAGCGTCGTTGCAGGCGGCCGCCACACAGGCGACCCTGTCGAGCGCTTCGTCGAGGCCGCGGTCGATGGCTTCGCCGGGTGCCTTGTCGAGTTCGGCGAATGTTCCCTCGGGAGCGTATCCATCGCCGCTGACGACGACAGTGCCGGCGGGTGTCCAGACGCGTTCGACAGACATCCTGTTCTCGGTCAGCGTGCCGGTCTTGTCGGTGCAGATCACCGACACCGACCCCAGTGTCTCGACCGCCGGAAGCTTGCGCACGAGGGCGCTCCGCCGGGCCATCCGCCGAGCTCCGAAAGCCAGGGCGATGGTGACCACCGCCGGCAGACCCTCCGGGATCGCCGCGACGGCAAGGCTCACTGCGACCAGGAACATCTCCTCCGGCGAGCCGCCGCGCGCGACACCCGACGCGAACACCGCGACGCACACGACGCCGGCCAGGAGGGCGATCGCCTTGCCGAGTCTGCTCAACTGGAGCTGGAGCGGGGTCGCGCCGTCGCGATGCTCGTCGATCAAGCCGGCCACGCGGCCGAGGGCCGTGTCCATGCCAGTGGCGAAGACGATCGCAGTGGCCCTGCCGTAGACGACCGAGGTGCCGCTGAAAGCGATGTTCCGGCGATCAGCCAGGACCGTGCCGCCCCGGTCGGGGAGGGCTGTAGCGAGTTTCTCCGCTGGCTCGGATTCCCCGGTCAGGGCCGCCTCGTCCACGCGCAGGGCGTGCACGTCCAGGAGTCGGGCGTCCGCAGCGATGACATCACCCGCCTCCAGACGGAGCAGATCGCCAGGGACCACATCCGCCGACGGGACAGCCATCGTCGCGCCCTCACGGATGACCCGAGCACTCGGGCTGGTCATGCGTTTGAGTGCGTCGAGGGCCTGTTCGGCGCGATACTCCTGGACGAATCCGACGATGACATCAAGGACGACGATGGCGACGATGATGAGGGTGTCCTTGAGGCTTCCGATGACTGCCGTGATGGCGGCGGCGACGAGCAGGACGATGACCATGGCGTTCGAGCACTGCTCGAGCAGCAGACGCCAGGCTGGGCGGTCCGCGCGTTTCGTGAGCTCGTTGCCGCCATGCCGGGCGAGCCTTGCGACCGCCTCGTCTGCAGTCAGGCCCAGGTCCTGGTCGGAGGCGAGGGCGTTTACGACGGCAGAACCCTCGACCGTCCACGGTGCGTCGACCAACGGGTATGGACTGTCCATCGATCAGAGCGTCAGGACCTGCAGCGGATCACGGATCGAGCATCGATCGTGCGGGGTGTGTCCGACAGGGTGGGCCGACCCGATCCACAGGGGCCGATCGGCCCCTCCGAACGCTTCGGTTCGTGGTCGGATGGATCAGCGCGTTGGCGGATCGCCCGGATCGGGCCCGACGACGACCGGCCAGCCGGCACGGGACCAGTCGGAGTACGAGCCCGGATACAGGATCGGGTTCGGAAGGCCGGCGATCCGCAGGGCGAGGGCGTTGACACAGGCCGACACGCCGCTGCCGCACGAGGTGACGACCTCGCCGCTCGTCCCGTCGGCACCGAGCGTCCGGAAGCGCTCGACGAGCGCCTCGCGGTCCAGGAACAGCCCGTCGGAGCGCAGGACGCCGTCGGTCGGGGCATTTCGCGCGGTCGGGATGTGCCCGGGGTAGGCATCGATCGGCTCAGTCTCACCGCGGTAGCGCGGGGCGCCGCGGGCATCGAGCAGGGTCACGGTCCCCAGTCGAACGCGGAGCGTCTCGCGGTCGATCGTTCGGGACCAGTCGTCGGCGACCGAGAGGTGGGCTGGCGGCCAGGCCGGGACTGCCGTCGTCGTCGGTCCATCGATGGCCAGCCATCGACCCCAGCCTCCGTCGAGGACGGCCACCTCGTGATGTCCCAGGACATCGAGCATCCACCACAGGCGAGCGGCGACCCAGCCGCCAGAGTCGTCGTAGGCCACGACGAACTGGCCATCGCCGATGCCGACCTCCTCGAGCCGGCGGACGAACGTCGCGACTTCGGGGAGCGGATGCCGGCCCGGCCCGATCTGCGCTGACGCCGCGAGGTCGCCATCGACGTCGAGATGGATGGCACCCCGGATGTGGCCGTCGGCGTAGGCCCTGGCACCGGCGCCCGGCTCGCCGAGGACCCATCGGCAGTCCACGATCCGCAGGGTCGGGTCATCCAGGCGGCCGGCCAGGGTCTCGGCGGAGATGAGCGGGTCGATCGAGGTCATCTGTCCTCCTGTCCGTCGGGTGAGGTTCGGAGTGCCCATCGTGCGGCGGTCAGGCCGATCGGTGGGTCGGGTGCGGCTTCCGGTGAGGTGGCGGGGCGCAGGCGTCCGGTCATCCAGTCTCGATACCAGGGTGACCAGGTCCGCGCCCCGGGTCGGCCGTCCGGACCGGCCCAGCCATCGTGGTTGTCGGCGAACGAGCGCCCCGACGGCGGTTCATCGGGCGGGCGGATGGACGTGTACAGTCCGGCGTCGTGGAGCGGCGGCAGGTCGTGCTCGGAGAGACCGAGATCACGGTAGACGGCTTCGACCTGGTGGAGCCACTCGTGGACATACCCCTGCTGGGGGTCCGGGTCGGACGCCAGCGACGGCCAATGGTCGGTGGAGATGGAGCTGAACCCGGCACCGAAGGTCGCGTCGCCGGGACCAAGGGTGCAGCCCCAACCGCACTGCGGGATGTCCGGATCGCCCGGCCACAGCGCGAATACCGAGTCGTAGCGGACCCCGGTCGCCGCGATCGACTCGAGCTCCGGGCGGACCTCCCGTGGGCCGACCCACCAGCGCCCGCCACCGCTCGACGACAG